>JAGWYX010000086.1 GCA_018969165.1 Verrucomicrobiota bacterium | reverse complement strand
GGCGGCGTTGACGGCCGGTGTGTGCTTCGCGGTGCCGCAGTTCCTGGTCTCAAACTTCCATGGACCGTGGTTGGTCGATATCGTGTCTTCACTGTCCTCGCTCGCCGGCGTCACGTTGTTGTTGAAGGTGTGGCGGCCGCGCCAAATCTGGCGGTTACCGGGTGCGAGCGGACAGCCGTTGCGTCCGCCCGGTGGCAGCGGATGTGAGTCCGCTCAAGTTTGGTCCGCGCGCAATCTGAACCGACCGGCGCCGGTGGATGGACTCGATCCAGGCCAGGAATCGGACGTGACGGCTGCCGATGAACCGTCTGACGCTAGCGCCGGGTCGCCGCTCGGCCCGGCGGCGCAGCCCACGCAGGCTGAAGCCCGCGGCTACGGGAAGCTGGCGGCGCCGCAGCGCCGCCCTACCGGGCTCAGGGCCGGCGAGCCGGCTCGCTTGCCAGCGGCGACGGCGTCGGGACCTGGGCGAGCCAGCAACTTAGAGGCGTGGTTGCCCTGGTTGCTGCTGAGTGTGTTTGTGTTTATGTGGGGATTGCCGGTCACGAAGGATTTTCTGAACGGGATTTCGCTGGTCAAGATTCCGGTGACCGCCCTGGATCGGCAAGTCCTGCGGATGCCGCCGGTTGTCACGACGCCGCAGCCCGAGGAGGCCGTGTTTAAACTCGACTGGCTCTCGGCCACCGGCAGCGGAATACTGGCCGCCGCCATTGTCGCCGGGCTGGTGATGCGATTCTCGATCGCCGAGTTGGGCCGGGCCTACTGGAAGACCTGCAAGGAGGTGCGGCTGTCATTGCTGACCATCGCGGCCATGCTGGCACTGGGTTACGTCACCCGCTACTCGGGCACCGACGCCACATTGGGCCTGGCCCTGGCGCGGACCGGGGTGTGGTACCCGTGTTTTGGCACGTTGCTGGGCTGGTTGGGTGTCACCATCACGGGCTCGGATACCGCGTCGAACGTCCTGTTCGGAAGCTTGCAGACGGTCACCGCCCACCAACTGCATCTGAACCCGGTGCTGATGGCGGCGGCCAACAGTTCCGGCGGCGTGATGGGCAAGATGGCGGCTGCCCAGAGCATCGTCGTGGCGACGACGGCGACGGATTGCTACGGCCAGGAGGGGGCGATCCTGCGCTGGGTGTTCTTCCACAGTCTCGCCCTGGCGACGTTGGTTGGCATTCTCGTGTCGCTGCAGGCCTACGTCGCGCCGTTCACCCGCCTGGTCGTGGCGCCTTGACGTGACCGGCGACCGTCGCCACCACCTTGGTAGGGCGGCGTTGCCGCGCCGCCGAGCACTCGTGGCCGCAGGGTCCAGCCTGCGTTTCATTCCCTTGCCTATCGAGAATTCAAGGCCTTGCCGGCCACCGCTTTCATCTTCTCGAGGCCGGTCCGGGCGACTTCGAGCGCGTCCTGCTCCCAGAGCTTGCGGTTGAACAGTTCCAGCGACAGCACCTTGGGCCCACCCATCGCGCGCAGGGCGCGCAAAATGTCCACCACCGGCGCGATCCCGTCGCCGGGGTAAATGCGAAAGCCGTCGTTGATCTGGTCGCGCGGCGGGTCGGCCGGGTAATCGTTCATGTGCAGCACCTGGACCGAGGTGGCGCTCAGCAGGGTGACGCCGTGGAAGTCGCACCCGCTTTTGTAGAGGTGAAACACGTCGAGCAACACGCAGGCCTTGGGATGGGCGGTCTCGATCGCGATGTCGGCGCATTGGCCGATGCGATTAAGGCGCTTGGAGAATCCCCACAACTCGATCTGGGGGACCACGCCAACCTGGTCGCCATGTTCGAGCAACTCGCGGTAGCGCGCCGCCGCCGCCAGCAGGTCCGGCAACGGTTTGTCGGTCGCGCCGGCCGGCGGGAGTGCCAGCCGTTTGCAGCCGAGTTGGGCTACCAGGTCCATCGCGTTTTTGGCGCGTTCCATGCCCTTGGCCTGGCGCACCGGGTCATCCGCCAGCCATTCCGGAAAGCCGATGGCGTCCTCGACGCTCAGCCCGAGGTCGTTGACCCGTTGCCGCAAATCCCGCAGGGAACCGCCGTTCCGGGCGTACTGCTCGATGGAATCCAGCCAGGGTTCAACGGCCTGGTAACCCGCCTGGGCGGCGAGCTCGAGTTCCTTGCGCAGTCCAAGTTTCTGACCGCGGATCGTCGCCGTGTTCAGGCAGAAAACGAACGGGCCCGCGCCCGGGTTCGTGGCGGTCTCGCCGACGGCCGCGCTCGCGCGCCGCGTCCCGCCCACCGCGAACGCGCCCGCCAGCAGCCCCGCGCGGGCGATCGCCGCACGACGGGACAAGGGACCGGATGCGGTCGGCTGTCGATCCGGTGGTTGGCTGCTCTCCGCGCCTCGAGGCTCCGGCCGCGTGCTCGCAGCCGACGTCCGTCGGCTCCGACTGACTGCGGAGGCAGCAGCGGCGGACTGAGGACCACTGCCGCGAGGTGGCGGGAGTTTGCGCGGACCACTCGAGGCAATTCGGCTCGTGTTCATGTCAGTTTCGGAATTCAAGGACTCGAGCGGTTCGGGACAAAGAGCACGCTGACGGGCGCGCCGACTTCGATTTGGCTCCCGGCCGGCTGCAGCCGGCCCGTCTCCGGATCGATGCGGAACACGACGACGTTGTCGGAGTCCTGGTTGGCCACCACCAGGCAGGCGCCCGTCGGGTCGATCTCGCAGCCGCGCGGCGTGCGGCCCTGGGTCGGCTGGTTCTGGAGGCGGGTGAGTTTGCCGCTCCGCGGGTCGATGGCGCAAACCACGATGCTGTTCTGGCCGCGATTCGAGCCGTAAAGGAATTTGCCCGAAGGATGAACCAGCACCTCGGCGGTGCTATAATCGGGCTTGACCGATTCGCCGTCGGGCAGCGTCGAGAGGGTTTGCAGCTCGGCCAACGTTCCCTGGCGGGCGTCGTAACGCAAGGCGGTCAGTGTGCACGCCATTTCGCTGATCACGTAGGCGAAGCGGCCGCCGGGAGCGAAGACCAGGTGCCGCGGGCCCGACCCGGGCCGGATGCGGGTCCACGGCGGGTTATTCGGGGTGAGCGTGCCGGTGTTCGGATCGAACCGGTAAACCATGACTTTGTCCAGGCCGAGGTCGCAAACGAAGGCGAACCGGTTGGCGGGGTCGAAGGCGGCGCAATGGGCGTGAGGACCCTCCTGGCGCTGGGGGTTGACGCTAGAGCCCTGGTGCTGGACGAAGGCGCTCGGCTCACCCAGCCGGCCGTCCGGCAAAAGAGGAAGCATCTCGATGCTGCCGCCGTTGTAATTGGCCACCAGCACCACCTTGCCCGTGTGATCCACCGCCAGGTGGCATGGCCCCGGGCCGCCGGACGGTTGTTCGTTCAATAAGCTCAGCTTGCCGGTCACCGGGTCGAGGGCAAAGGCGCTGACGGCCCCGCCGCGTTTGCCGCCGAAACTATTCAACTCGTTGACCGCATAAATGAAACGACCGTTCGGATGCAGGGCCAGAAACGAGGGACTCGACGATTCGGCCGCCAGCAGCGGCGGACTGAGCGCGCCGCTCGCCAGGTCGAGGCGGCTGACATAGATGCCTCGGCTCTTGGCGCCCGTATAAGTGCCGAAATAGACCCGGAGACTGCGCTCGGCCGGCCCGCCGTCGGTTTGGGCGCTGGCGGCGAGGGCGCAACCCAGGAGCAGGACGGTCGTGAGCGCGCCGGTGAGACTGCCGAGGGCGAGAATTGTCATGCCGGAATGAAACCGGTTTCGACGCGCCGGCTCAACCTAAAATTGAGGCCGCACTTGCCCAGTCCACCCGCATCCGGAGCGACCCAAAGCCGGGCCTCACCGCCGGTTGGGCGCGGCCAGGGCAACCCGGCGGGGTCACCGCCCGCCGGGGAATAAATCCGGATGATGTGGATTGGACGTAGGGCCCGGAGTCAATAGGTGAGGAGAAGCCGGTCGTGGACAACCTCGTCTTCAAGCGTCTCGCCCACGCGCTGGAACCGGCGCAACATACTCCGTCCGCAATCCAGGAAGACCTCCCTTTCGAATAATCCCTCCTGGATCCCTAGCACGCAGTCGACCCGACCGGATTTCTTTTTTCCGTCGATACTGAGTGCCACCCTGACGCCGCGCCGCTTACAGTCCTCGATGGCTCGCATCAGACGAGGGAGAGAGAAGTCCTGACCTCTGTACAGGATCGATTGGCTGCAAGCATAAGGCGGATCACAATAAACAAGGTTACACATGGGTTACGTCAATGAAGTACTTGTGGGACGGGAAGTCCTCACGCGCCTTCCGACTTTGGCCGAGCATTGGGCAGCCGAAATTGCCTGAGGATTCAAGACCGCCTTGGTCAGAGGAGACTCGGAGGTCGAGAAATCTGTCACCGGTGACGATTCGGGCCAATGTCTCTTCCGGGATGGTTTGAGTTGGTATGGCAGGACCAAGGACGTCATCCCGGACGGCACCGGTCTTGCAGGACGAAAGAACTACTCTCCTCCTAAATTCTGCGAATTTTCCTGCTTGGTGTAGCCCGGAGTCCAGCTATGCTCGTGGCATGAAACCCGCGGCCGGCACACCGAGTCTTGGGCGCGACCGCGCTCCTGACCTTGGGAGGTGGGAAGACCGTTGGGCGTGTCGAGCCGGCGGTTTTACCCTGATCGAGCTCCTGGTGGTGATCGCCGTGATCGCCATTCTGGCCGCGCTGTTGCTGCCGGCCTTGGGGCAGGCCCAAGCGCGGGCGCGCCGCACCGCTTGCCTGAACAACTTCAAACAACTCGGTTTGGCGCTGCGGATGTACGTGGACGATTTCGGTGTCCTCCCGCCGCGGATCACCAGCGGCAACTATGCCCGGTGGCCGGCAGCCTTGTGCCGCTACTACCAGAACACCAACCTGCTGCTGTGCCCGGGCGAATTGGCGCTCTACCCGCACGATCCCCCGCGCAACGACAACGGCGGCAGCACCCGCTATGCAGACTATCAAGCCGACAACGCCGCGTGCAGCTATATCATGAATGGCTGGGGCGACTTCTACGGCCCCACCGCCTGGGACGACCAAAGCCGGACCATCAGCGGCATGAAGGAATCGAGCATCGCCAATCCGGCGGAAACCGTCGTCATCGGCGAACGGCGGCACAACGACCAGGACGACTACTGGATGGACATTTTGGAGAACGAAAAGGGCGGGGTGGACAACCTGATCTACTGTGTCCAGCACGGTCGGCACAGCGGCGGCCTGCGGCCCCGTCCCGGCTCCGGCGGGTCCAACTTCCTGTATTGCGACGGCAGCGCCCGGTTCCAAAAGTACGGCGGGACCGTCTATCCCATCAACCAGTGGATCACCAAGAACGACGCGACCCGCAGCCAGGATGCCATCCCGCTGACCACGCTGATCCCGCGGGCGCAGCAGGTGGGGGACTAACTACCAGACGCCGTTCTTGACGTCGGGATTGTACCAGGCGTCATTGGGGCCGGCGGGGTTGGGCGAATTGGGCCAGATATTCCAGCCGGCTAAATTGGGGGAGAACCACAGCTTCATCTTCAAGGTGTAGGCCGCGCCGGAAAGCGTGCCCACCGGCGCGATGCCGTCCACATTATCGTGCTGATCGGTGGGATAGCGAATCCCGCAATGGCGCTGGGAAATCCCTTCATGCGGGCTGTTGCTGACGTCGTTGAACAGGTACTGGCTTTCGCTCTCCGGGCCCTCCCACATCAGAATCCCGGTCGGGCGCAGTTGGCTGAGTTTGAATTTGGCGGTCAACACGCCGCGCGGCGGCACGTCATAGGCCGAGATCGCCCCGTTCCAGACGTAACTGGTGACCTTGATCTGGCGCCGCTTGAAATCGGCCTTGCCACGGCCCGAGGCCCGCTCACTCACGTCCTTGGGACAGGTCAGGATCGCCGTGTTCTGCAGGTAAGGCGCCAGTTGGCTGCGGCTGGCGGAAGCCAGTTGATTGGACAGCGTTACCGGATCATCCTTGCCACCCCCGTCCACAAGCTGCGTGTCCACCGCCCAGTTGGGGCGGTCCGGCGGGAAGCCGCCCCAGCCGGGGTCGGGCAGGTAATCCTGGTTGTCATTGGCGAACAAGTGCGAGGCCAGGATGATCTGACGGATGCCGCTGAGGTCGTTGGTGAGCCAGGCATGCTCCTTGGCGCGGCCAAGGGCCGGCAACAGCAGCCCGGCCAGAATGGCGATGATCGCCACGACAACCAGCAGTTCGATGAGCGTGAAGGCGCGGCGAAACCAAGCGTCCCTGCGGGGGTTCATGAGTTCGGAACATAGATTGCTTTAGCCGCGTTGTCAATCGGCTGGCGGACCTCCTTGACCCCGTTGCTTGCCGTCACCCCGGGCGCTCCGCGCCCTTGGCCCGGCGCGCAATCCGGACTCGCTTTCGGCCCTTGGCCGCCTCAACCTCTCGACCGCCAACACGAATCCGGCGGACTGGCGGACGGTTTTTCCCGCCGGTCGAGAAACAGGATTCGACGCGAAATGAAGACCTCACTTCCATCCTTGCTGCCGGCCCTTGGGCTCGGCGTGGCGATCACCGCCAGCGTGGCGGCCAATCCGCCCGGGCCCGCCGAGTTCCTGCGTTTCGCCCTGCTCCGGGAAGGGGACGCGCGCCGCGGCCAGGAACTCTTCAATTCGGAATCGCGCCTGGCCTGCACCCGGTGTCACACCGTGGACGGCAGCGGACGCAAAGCCGGACCGGACTTGTCCGCCGTGGGCGATAAATTCGGCCGGCGCGAACTCATCGAGGCGGTGTTGAACCCTTCGGCCACGATCGCCGAGGGCTACAGCACCACGATCCTCGAGACCAAGGCGGGCGAGGAATACAGCGGTGTCCTCAAGCAGATCAGCGCGACGGAACTGGACCTGATGGGCGCCGACGGGAGACGGGTCCGTGTGCCGGTGGGCGACATTGTTGCGCGGCGCACGAGCGAGGTGTCGTTGATGCCGGAGGGACTGCAAGCCGGGTTGACGCTCCAGGAGTTCGCGGACTTGATCGAGTACCTGGTCGGACTTAAACAACCGAGTCACTCGCGGCTGACGCACCGGGGCATGCCCGAAGACATCCGGTCGCTGCGCCAGCCTGTGCCACTGCTTGCGGTCTTCGGCCCGAACCTGGGCCTGGAGCACCCGGTCTGGTTCGGAGCCGTACCGGGGGAATCGAACGTGTTCCTGGTGGCCGAGCACGAGACGGGCCGGATCTGGCGGCTGGTTGGCGGTGGGGCGGGGCACAAGCGCCTGTTCCTCGATACCGGTGTGCGCGACGCCGGCACGCACGGCCTGCTGGGGTTGGCGTTCCACCCGCAGTTTGCCCGCAACCGGAAATATTACCTCGTCAAACACGTCGCCGAAAACAGCCGGTTCGCCTCGGTGATCTTCGAGCGGGAGGCGGCGGCCGATTTGGCCACCGACTCGGGCCGGCCGCCGCGGCTGATCCTCAAAGTGGAGGCGGCCACCAACATTGACCACGCCGGTGGTTTGTTGTTCGGGCCCGACGGTTATTTGTACGTGGGCATGGGCGACACCGGCCCGCCGGAGGATCCGCAGGGTCACGGCCAGGACCTGGCGTTGCTCCTGAGCAAAATCCTGCGGCTGGACGTTGACCATTGCGCTCCCAACCAGGCCTACGCGGTCCCGCCCGACAATCCCTTCCGCGGGCGGCCGGGCTGCCGCCCGGAAATCTGGGCGTATGGCGTCCGTGAACCATGGCGATTCAGCTTTGATCGCGTGACCGGCGACCTCTGGGTTGGCGACGTTGGCCAGGATCGCTACGAGGAAGTGGACATCATCCGGCGGGGCGAGAACTACGGTTGGAACGTGTACGAGGGATTCGAGCCGTTTTCAAACCGCTACCGCCGGGCCACCGAGCGCTACGTCAGGCCGGTCTTCGCTTACCAGCGCCATTACGGGGCCTGCGTCACCGGGGGATACGTCTATCGCGCGGACCGCCACTCCTCGTTTTACGGCGTCTATGTGTTTGGCGATTACCAGTCGCGCCGGATTTTCGGGCTCACCCAGCACCACCGGATTTTGAGCGTCGTCCGGCAGATCGGGATCGCTCCCGAGATGATCGCTTCTTTCAGCCAGGACCCGGCGGGGAACCTCTACCTGGTCGGCTACACGGGGACGATCTTCAAGCTGGATTTTCGCGCCAGCCGCTTTGAATGATCCGGGTCGGATTCCAGACCCGCCTACGAACCTGCCGGGCCTGGAGACTCGAACCGCAGGCGGGAACTTCAGCGATTAGCGCGGACGCCGGTTGCGTCACGCGGTGGCCCGGAGTTCTGGGCGATGGGGCGATCACCCCATACAGCTCGGGGGTTTCACCGCATAGTATCCACGTGGTCCACTTCGGGATAAGGCGGCACGCCTTGGCGCCGAGGCTGACACATGCGATGAGCCAAAGACCTGAACCCAATCCGGCCTGTGAATCCGGACCGTCAAACGGGCGCGCCACCGCCGCGCCGCTCGTGTATGTGGTGGATGATCGGGAGGCCAACGCCGAGTTGGTGGCGGCTTGCCTGGAGGCGCGCGGGTATCGCATCCGGAAGTTCCGCGAGGCCGAGGCGGCCCTGCTCGAGCTGAGCACGTCGTTGACCAAACCGAGCCTGCTGATCAGCGATTTCTCGATGCCCAAAATGGACGGCCTGCAGTTGATGCGGCGGAGCAAGCAGTATTTGCCCGGGCTCAAAGTCATCCTGGTGACCGGCTCACTGGACAAGCATCTCCTCCAGGAGGCCGGCTTGGGTGTGGACGCGGTGTTGGATAAGCCCACCTCCCCGAGCAAGCTCGTGGGCGCGGTGGAGGGCCTCATCGGGCGGGTGCCGGGAACGTGATCTGAACGCTCGCGACCGCCGCCTTTGGTTCTCCCGGCGGCACCGGCGTTTTGGCTTCTGGACGCTCCTGAAGGCGATCGCTCGAAGCGGGGTCGCAACTTCAGTTTGCCACCGCGCCCCGCCGGGCGCGCAGGCGCGCCTTGCTTTTGTGCTCGAATTCAGGCGATAACTCCGGCGTCATATCGCTATGAAACACCTCCCTGAACACCCTGGCCTCACCCGCCGCCGGTTCCTCGCCGTGGCCGGCACCGCCCTCGTCGCCCCAACGCTCATTCCCGCCAGCGCCCTCGGCGCCGACGGTCGCGCCGCCCCTTCCGAGCGCATCACGCTCGGCTCGGTCGGTTGGGGCATGCAAGGTCCCGGCAATACCGAACAGTTCCTGGCCGCCCCGGATTGCCAGGTCGTGGCGGTCTGCGACCTGGACCAGCATCATCTCGAGCAGGCCGTCAACCGGATCAATACCCACTACGGCAACCGGGACTGCCAGGCCTATCACGATTACCACCAGTTGATGGCGCGCACGGATATCGATGCGCTGATGCTGGCCGTGCCCGATCACTGGCACGCCCTGGTCGGCGTCGAGGCCTGCCGCCAAAAGAAAGACGTCTATGGCGAGAAACCGCTGGCCCGGACCATCGCCGAGCAACAGGCCATCGTGCACGCGGTGCGCAAGCATGATCGCATCTGGCAGATGGGTTCCTGG
>JAGWYX010000085.1 GCA_018969165.1 Verrucomicrobiota bacterium | reverse complement strand
TACATTTTTTGTCCTGCCTCACGCCAATTTCGGGTGTTGCGGGGAGGGCCGTCGCTTGCCATGGCGCAGGCCTCTGGGCAGCGGATTGATTCCCCGCGGCGCGAAGCGAGCGACGGAGCGGGGACAGCCTTGTCCCCGGCCAGGCTCCGGTCCGCGATGTTCGTGCGAAATTGGCTGTCCGCGCGCCTTGGGTTGCGGCTCCGCCACGCCGTGTCTCGGCGTTGATCCGATTTCTTATGCCCCAGCGACGCGGGGAAGGTAGTGGCAAGAGTGTTCGGTCCAGGGTCCCATTTCATGCACAGCCGCTAGCGGAACCCCCCCCAGGAAACCGGTAGCAGCGGACGTGAGTCCGCTCACAATTCAACGGGAAGGCGATCAGAATCGACTCCCGTCGCCTACGGAACGGGCGCGCGATTCCATCACCGGCAATTCCTTCCCTGGGGGGAGCCCAGAGTGTGGGCCGGTTCACGGGAAGACACCGCGTTCGCAACCGCTCGCCGTCAAGGCGCCGCTACCGCGGTCGCATTCCGTTTCGCCAGGATCGCCTCCACGATCTTCTTCCCGAGGTCGGCCTTTTCGGCCAGCGCCTTTCTGGCCGCGTCCTTGCCTTGGCCGACCAGCTCGCCGTTGAACTGCAGCCACGCGCCTTTCTTTTCCACCACGCCGTGTTCGATGCCCACATCGAGCACGTTGCCTTCCTTGTCAATGCCGTGGTTGAACAGGATATCGAACTCGGCCTCGGCAAACGGGGGCGCCACCTTGTTTTTCACGATTTTGACCTTCACGTGGTTGCCCAGGACGCTGCCCGCGGCGTCCTTGATGGCGTCTTTGCGCCGGATGTCCAGGCGCACGCTGGCGTAGAATTTCAACGCCTTGCCGCCCGGCGTGGTTTCCGGATTGCCGAACATGACGCCGACCTTCTCGCGCAACTGGTTGGTGAACACGCACGTCGTCTTGGCCTTGCTGAGGATGGCGGTGAGCTTGCGCAGCGCCTGGCTCATCAACCGCGCCTGCATCCCCATCGTCGCCATCCCCATCTCGCCCTCCAACTCCGACTTCGGCACCAGCGCCGCCACCGAGTCGATCACAATCACATCCAGCGCGTTCGAGCGCGCCAGCGTCTCGCAAATCGTCAGCGCCTCCTCGCCACTGTCCGGCTGCGAGACCAACAGGTCGTCCAGGTTCACCCCGAGCCGCTTGGCGTAGGCCGGATCCAGCGCGTGCTCGGCATCGATAAACGCGGCCAGGCCGCCTGACTGCTGCGCGTTGGCGATCACGTGCAGCATCAGCGTGGTCTTGCCAGAGGATTCCGGTCCGAAAATCTCGATCACCCGTCCGCGCGGCAGCCCGCCCACGCCCAGGGCCAGGTCCAGCCCGAGCGCGCCGGTGGGGATCACGTCGATCTTCACCTTGGCGTGCTCGTCGCCGAGCCGCATGATGCTGCCTTCGCCGTAGGTCTTGGTGATGGTCGAGATGGCCGTCTCAAGGTCGCGCTGGCGGGTGGCGGCGAGTTTGGCGGCTTCCGCCGAGCGCGTGTCCGTCGGCGCGGTTTTTTCAGTGGATTTAGTGCCCATAATTTTCTCCGTCATGAGTCTCCGTTAAAGAACCGGTGCGGTGATACGGGATGCCCGCCGCCAAGTCAATCACCGGTTCACCCGCAAAATCCGCCGCACCGCCTCGAGCAACGCGTCGATCTCGCCGTCGGTCCCGATCGTGATCCGCAGGCAATCCCGCACGCCCGGCAAATCGAACCAGCGCACCAGGATTTTGCGGCCGCGCAGCTTCTCCAGCCACGCGCCGGCCGGCCACTCCGGCGGCCGCGCCAGGACGAAATTCGTCTGGCTCGGATAAACCCGAAACCCGAGCGCGGCCAACTCGCGGCTCAGGCGCTCGCGCGTGGCGCGGATGCGCCGGAAATTATTGCGGTAATACGGCAGGTTGGCCAGCGTCGCCAGGGCGGCCACCTGGCCGAGGCCGTTGACGTTGTAGCTGTCGCGGATTTTTTGCAGCGCGGCAATCAGGTCAGCATGTCCGACCAAGTAACCAACCCGCAAAAAACAGAGCGAGTAAGCCTTGGAAAAAGTCCGCGCCACGAGCACGTGCCGGTGGCGCAACCCCAGGGCCATCGCGTTCTCGTCGGCAAAATCCACATAGGCCTCGTCGAGCACCACGGCGCCACGATGCGCGTGACACAACGCGTCCAGCTCGCGCGTCGAATAGCCCCGGCCGCTCGGGGCGTTCGGCGCGGTCACGTAAGTCAGGGCCGCCCGGAAATCCCAGCGCCCGCCGCGTCGCAATTCGCCGACGGAGGGCAGACTGAAATCGGCATGGAGCGGGACCGGGTTGCTGACGCCGCCCTGAATTTCAGCGAGGACCGGGTAAAGGGAATAGCTGGGAGTAAAGAACTGGACGACCGATCGACTGGGCCGAGATGCACCTTGGATCGCCCGCACGCTTGCGGATGATCTTGCATTTCGCGCCCGCAGCAGGATGTTGGGTGCCTCCGCTCCCGCTCTTGGGGCGCCCTCGCCTCCGCCAGCGGCGGAGGCGGGAGCCGGGTCGATACTCGGTTCAACGAACGCTCTCGTGGCCAGCGCGAGTAACTCATCCGAACCGTTGCCGACGATGATGTTCTCGGGACGGCAGTGGTGGAACCGCGCCAGCTTTTCCCGCAGCAAGTCGGCCGTCGGGTTCGGATAGCGCCGCAGCCGCTCGTCGGTCGCCGCACGGATCGCCTCGAACACGCGCGGGGCCGGTGGAAACGGGTTCTCGTTGGTGTTGAGCTTGATCAACCCGCGGATCTTGGGCTGTTCACCCGGCACGTAGGCGTGTAACCGGCGAACCAGCGGACGAATCAGTGCCCCGGCAGAATGGCGTCCCTTCCTCCGGTGGACTTTGGGTTCAGAGTTAGCGAGAGGCATCGCAAAAAACAGTGTGGCTAAGGCCGCGCCCGGTCAGATCACACACAGATGCTCCACCTTCGCGATTGGCACCGCGGAAATCGGGATGCTGCGCTCAAACGTCACCAGTCTTCCACCGTGTTTGGCCGCCAAGGCCAGGAGGTAGAGGTCGGTCAGTTGTTGCGATCCGTGAATGCGTTCGAGGATAAACAGTGGCCGGTCGCGCCACGACACATCGTCCGACCAGAATTCGTGGTCTGTCTGCTCGGCAAAAATCTGGAGCCGCCCCACGAGATCACCCGGCGTGAAGCGCACCCGTCGGCTGTACTCCGGACGCGACACAATCCGAACCACGCCGTTCTCCACGATCGGGCAACTGGCCCAGCCGGATTTCACGTTGGTCGCCCACCAAACATGCGCTTGCTCGTGGAACACATGGTCGGGATCGAGCAGCGCCATCACCACGTTCACATCCAGCAGGGCCCGCACGGCCTAGACCCCTTCCTCGGCAGCAAGCCGGCGTGCATGCTCCAGGGTGATGACTTCACCACGCGACGGGAGCACGGGCACACCACCGCGCGACACCGACCGAGCTTTGCGCCCCGCGGTCGGTCCGGTCAGCCCGCGTCGCGCCAGGATGGAAAGTGCCTTGCCCGCCGTCCCGCCCTCGCGCGCCGCCAGTTCCTTGGCAGCCTGCAGCACGTCCTCGTCGATATCGAGTGTGGTTCTCATGCATCTGATGCTGTCGCATCAAGCAACCGGTGTCAAACACGACGCGTTGAAACCCCGAGGCCTGTCGCCACCGAGCGAGGCACACCGCCCGATCCTCAAGCGTCGTCACCCTTTGCCTCTCCCGCTTAGCCGGACCTCCACCGACCGCGCGTGGGCGTCCAAGCCTTCCAAGTCGGCGAATTTCCTGACCGCGGTCAGCGATTTCTTGAGTGCCGCCGCGGAGTAATGCACCACGCTGGTGCGCCGTTGAAATTGATCGACGGTCAGCCCGGCAAATGACGCCCCTGCGCCTCCCGTCGGCAACGTGTGACTCGGCCCCGCCACGTAATCGCCCAGCACCGTCGGCGAGTGCGGTCCCAAAAAAATGGCTCCCGCGCTGACGATGCGTTTCGCGACCTTCGCCGCCTGCCGCGTCATCACTTCGCAGTGCTCCGGCGCCAGTCGATTCACCAGGTCCACGCCCGCATCGAGCGATTGGACCTGGATCAACCAACCGTTGGTCGCCAGCGCTCGCCGGATGAACCCGTGCCGCGTGCAGTGCGGCAGTTGCCGGTCGATCTCCCGCTGGACCGCCCGCAGCATCCTCCCCGAGGCCGTCACCAGCCAGACCCGCTCGTGCCCCGAGCCATGCTCGGCCTGCGCCAGCAAATCCGCGGCCACCCACCGCGCGTCCGCCGTGTCGTCGGCCAGCACGAGCACTTCGCTGGGGCCCGGCAATAGGTCGATCGCGACATGGCCGAACAACAGCCGTTTGGCGGCGACCACATACGCGTTGCCCGGACCGAAAATCTTTCGAACCCGGCGAATCGTCGCCGTCCCGAGCGCCAGCGCGGCGATGGCCTGGGCGCCGCCCACCCGGTAAATCTCCGTGGCGCCCGCCACTCGTGCCGCGAACACGAGGGCCGGGCTGACCTTGCCTGAGGCTCCGCAGGGCGTGCAAACGACAATCTCGGGGCAGCCGGCGACGCGGGCCAGCGTCACCGTCATCAGCGCGGTGGACACCAGCGGTGCCGTCCCGCCCGGGATGTAAATGCCGACGCGCTGGAACGGATCGAACTTTTCGCCTACCGTGCCTCCCTGCGCGTTCCGCGTCTGCCACTTCCTGCGGAGCGACCGTCGGCTGAACGACTCGATATTCTTGGACGCCGTCGCCACTGCCTGCCGCAACCCGACATCAGCCTTGAGCGACGCCTCGAGCAGCTCCGGAGCCGTCACCGCCAGTTGGTCCGCGGTCAACTTCGCGCCGTCGAACCGTTCCGTGAATTCCAGAAGCGCGTCGTCGCCCCGGGCCTGCACCGCCTCGATGATGACGCGCGTCCGCTGTTCGATGGCCGGGTCGAACAGGCTGGTCGCCGCCGCGAGCTGGTGCAGGCGTTCGGCAAAATCCGCGTCGGTGTGACGAAGCACGTTCACAAGTTGGAAGACTAGAAGACGGTTGACGGAAAGTCAAAACCGACCGGCATCATTGGGGTCACATCTCGACATTTAACATTTGGCACACGCGGCAAGTGCAGAGCGCAATCGTCACGAAGACCCTTAAGCCACGTGCAAGGGCTCAATCCCCAAAACTGATCCCCAGCGCCCGCGCCGTCTGGACAATGTCCCCATCCAACGGCACCGTCCGGATGCGCCCGATCGCGTCCGTGATCTTCACGGCCACCGTGTCGGGTGGTTTCAGCGCGACCATGTAACCGTATCTCTCCTCCGCCACCAACTGGACTGCCCGCACCCCGAACCGCGTGCACAGCAGCCGGTCGAAACTCGTCGGCCCCCCGCCGCGCTGCAAGTGACCGAGCACGCAGAGTCGTGTCTCTTTGCCGGTGCGCTTCTGGACTTCTCCCGCCACGACCGCGCCGACACCGCCGAGCCGGGCTTCGCGGGTGGCCTTTGCCTCGCCGGCGACGACGTAATCGCCGCCCTGCTCGCGCGCGCCCTCGGCCACGACCACCAGGGTGAAATGCTTGCCTTCGCGCTCCCGCTCGTGGACCTTGGCGCACACGCTCTCGTAGCGAAACGGAATTTCGGGAATCAGAATGACATCGCCTCCTCCGGAGATGCCGGCGTGTGCCGCAATCCAGCCAGCATACCGGCCCATCACTTCGAGCACCATCACCCGGTTGTGGCTCTGAGCCGTGGTGCGCAGCCGATCCAGGGCCTCCGTCGCGCAGGCCACCGCCGAGTCAAATCCGAACGTAATCACGGTCGCTTCCAGGTCGTTGTCGATCGTCTTCGGCACGCCCACCAGCGGCACGCCGCGCTCGAAGAGTTGCTGGGCAATGGTGAGCGAACCGTCGCCGCCGACGCACACCAACGCCCGCAAATCGAGCTTTTCGAAATTCTGCTTCGCCTGCTCGAGGATTTCGACCGGGATGCGTTTGACCTCGCCGTGACCCGCCTTGGCGGCAAACCGACCCTGGTTGACCGTGCCGAGGATGGTGCCGCCGACGTGCAGCAGGGCGTCCATTTCCTTGTAATCGAGGCGCCGGTGGCGGACCGGTTCGAGCAGACCCTCGAACCCGTTGTGGAACCCGATCGTCTCCCAGCCGCGCTTGGCCGCCGCCTTGACCACCGCGCGGATTACCGCGTTGAGCCCGGGGCAATCGCCGCCCCCCGTCAGAATCCCGATCCGTTCGCTCATGAGAACCTCAGAAGTTGATTAGCCCGAACTCGGCCCAGGATATCCCGCGCAACGAATTCCGCAATGGCGAAACACCTCCAGCCCGGCAGGGCCGATTTCCACGCCGGCCCAGATTCCCTCTGCCCTTGTATCCCGCGCTCCCGTGTCCCGATTCGCCCCTCGCTCAAATGTCAAATGTCGAGACCTGACCCCAAGGCACCTAGCCTTGGACAGTTTTTGTCCCACCCGCCGTGCTATCGTGCCCACATGAAAAATCGTTTCGTGGATGATCAGGCGACTTTCTTGCAAGGGACAGCGCTTTCCGGGCCTCGCGTAGGCCAGGCGCTTGACGGTGCCGTGGAGATCGGCGGTGGCAACGACGACCTCAATCCATTCGACCGAAAACAATTCCAAACCGCAGCGTCATCTGGACTCTGGCAAAGTATCAAACGTCGATTCGGAAACAATCCACACGTTGCCGACCCGTCCGCCCACCCGGCGTACAAGTTCCAGGTTCTTGTGGTCGGGGACCACGACAAGAGTCACCTTCTGTCACGGGTGGTGGTTCTGGCGCAGGCGCGGGAAGGGAAGTACCGGCTGAGGCCCGCCACCGCCGCGCAATGGGGTTTGAAACCGCACACGGATTTGACGCGTTCCTCCGTCCGCAGCGTCGATCCCCAAGCCGTCGCGCGCGTGTTCCGTATGTTGGAAGCATTCCCCTGATTCTCCAGTTTCGCCTTTCGCGGCACGACGTGCCATCGGAGACTGAGCCTTTTTCCAACCCTTGCTTCTGATGGTTGAGGGGCGCATCTCGGCTTCTTGCAGGGGCCGCCGAAGGGAAGAATCCCAACGGATTCGAATCGTTCAGCCCAGGGTTGCCGAGTCCGCGAGGCTACCCTGGGTGAACCGTCACCCATTCTCCTATCCACCCCAACGTATGGGTTGCACCGGTGCTGCAACCCGTTCCGGGTTGGTCGGATGCGGCTGTGAACCCAGGGTAGGCTGCTGACACGGCCAACCCTGGGCTCGGCGATATAATCCCTTTGGGATTGCGGGCAAGTGCGTGATGCTGCAGAAAACTGGGACGACCAAAAGAACCCATCGCAGGAGTGGCTTGCGGGGTTTTCTCGAGGCGCAGGGCTTGCTCGATGAGGTGGAGGCACGGGCATTGAAGCGAGCGATGCGCTTTCGCCCCGAACGCCAAGGAACAATCACAGGAGGCGCCGAAAATCGTCCGGGCTCAAACCCGCGTCGCGAGCGATGCTGCCCATCGTGTAGGGTTCGCCCGCGGAATGACCAGGCGCGTCACCCCGTTGGCCATCACCACGTGCCCGCTCTGTCGGATAATGCGGTAACCCAGCTTCTCGAAGAGCGGATCGGCATCCCGGTGCCAGACCTTCGCGCGCTCGCCTCTGACCTCTGGTCCAAATGTTAAATGTTAAGATGTGACCCCGAAGGTCCAACCGCCCTCCGCAATCGCCAATCTAAAATCGGCCATCCGCAATCCCCTCACTCCCACTCGATCGTCCCCGGCGGTTTGCTCGTCACGTCGAACACGACGCGGTTGACCCCCTTCACCTCGTTGATCACCCGGTTGGAAATTTTTTCCAGCAACGCATACGGCAGTTTCACCCAGTCGGCCGTCATGCCGTCCTGCGATTCGACCACGCGCAGCGCGATCGTGTAATCGTAGGTCCGCTCGTCGCCCATCACCCCAACGCTGCGCACCGGCAACAACACGGCGAAGCTCTGCCAGATTTTGTAATACCACCCCGCCGCCTTCATCTCCTCGACCACCACGGCGTCGGCATTGCGCAGGATCGCCAGTCGCCCCGGGGTGACCGCGCCCAGAATCCGCACCGCCAGACCCGGGCCCGGGAACGGCTGGCGCCAGACAATTTCCTTGGGCAACCCCAGTTCGAGCCCGAGCTGGCGCACTTCGTCCTTGAACAGGCATTTCAACGGCTCGACGAGTTTGAATTTCATCTTCTTCGGCAATCCGCCAACGTTGTGGTGGCTCTTGATCATCGCCGCCGGGTTGCCGGCGATCGGCACCGACTCGATTACGTCCGGATACAGCGTGCCTTGGGCGAGGAATTTCACCTTGCCCGCTCGTCGCGTGGCCGACTGGAACACCTCGATGAACGTTCGGCCGATGATCTTGCGCTTGCGTTCCGGATCGGTCACGCCCCGCAGCCGCCGCAGGAACAACCTCGTGGCGTCCTCGTATTGCAGCTTGATATGGAAATGGCGGCCGAAGACCTCGCGCACCGTCTCGGCTTCGCGCGCACGGAGCACGCCGTTGTTGACGAAAATGCACGTCAACTGGTCGCCGATCGCCTTGTGGATGAGCGCGGCGGCGACGCTGGAATCGACCCCGCCACTCAAGCCGAGGATCACCCGCTCGGCGCCGACCTGGGCGCGAATGGTCTCGACCGCCTGGTCCACGTAATGGCGCATCGTCCAGTCGCGGCCGCAACCGCAGATGCGATGGACGAAATTGCTGATGACCTCGCGTCCGCGCGGGGTGTGGACCACCTCGGGATGGAATTGCAGGCCGAAGAACCGTTTCGAACGGTGCTCGATGGCCGCGAAATCCGAGTTGTCCGTGACGGCGACCGATCGGAAGCCGGGGGGCAGTTTGGTGAGTTTGTCGCCGTGCGAATTCCAGACCTGCAAACGCCGGGGCAAGCCGCGAAACAGCGGGCAGGACGCGTCTTTGACCATCAGGGCGCCCTTGCCGTATTCGCGTTTGCGGCCCGGTTCGACCTTGCCGCCGAGGTATTGGGCCAGCAACTGGATACCGTAGCAAATGCCGAGGATGGGTCGCTCGAGATTGAAAATATTCGGGTCCGGCCGGGGCGCGTCCTTGGCATAGACGCTGGCGGGCCCGCCGGAGAGGATCAGGCCACGCGGGTTGAGCGACGCGAGTTTGGCGGCCGGCGTGTCATAGCGAAGGATCGTGCAATAGACGCGGCACTCACGCACGCGCCGCGCGATCACCTGGGTGTATTGCGAACCGAAATCGAGGATGACAATTTGCTCGTTCATCACGTGAAGCGAAGCGGGAGTTTTTGCCTCGTTCGCGCGGCTTTGGCGAGCCAAAAATGGGAGGCGCTCACGATCGGGGTGCAGGACAAAATCGTTACCTGCGCTCGGTGATTTTCAGGCCGCCGTTGGGAGTGGTTTGCGATATTGTTCCCAGAACAGGCCGAATTGGCGATTTTCCAGGAGGCAGCGAATGTCTAGCACGTTTTGCG
>JAGWYX010001015.1 GCA_018969165.1 Verrucomicrobiota bacterium | reverse complement strand
TCAAGATGATCGAGCGGGTGGCCGACAGCGATTCCACCATCCTGATCCTGGGCGAGAGCGGCACCGGCAAGGAATTGGTCGCCCGTGCGCTGCATTTCAACAGCCGCCGCCAGTTCGCGCCGTTCGTGCCGATCAACTGCAGCGCCCTGCCGGAGCACTTGCTCGAGTCGGAGTTATTCGGCCACCGCCGCGGGGCCTTCACCGGGGCGATTAACGACAAGAAAGGGCTGTTCCAGGAGGCCGAGGGCGGCACGATCTTTCTGGATGAAGTTGGGTCCATGTCGCCGATGCTGCAGAGCCGCCTGCTCCGGGTGCTGCAGGAGCGCGAAGTACGGCGCGTGGGCGACAACGTGGCCATCTACGTCAACGTGCGGGTCCTGGCGGCCACCAACGAGCCATTGGAGAAAAGCCTCAAGGACGGCCGGTTCCGCGAGGACCTGTATTACCGGCTCAACGTGATCTCGATCAGCCTGCCCACGTTGCGGGAGCGCAAGGAGGACCTCCAATTGCTGGTGGCGCATTTCCTGCGCAACAAAGTCAGCCCGCGTAATGGCCGCCCGTTTCGCTTGACCCGCCAGGTCATGGCGGTGCTGCGCGCCCATCATTGGCCCGGCAACGTCCGCGAACTGGAGAACGCCATCGAACGCGCCTGCACCCTCTGCGATGGCAACGTGATCCAGCTCTCGGATTTACCGCCGGTCTTCCAGCAATACGCCGGCAAGGTAACCCCGAGCACCGAGTTGGAGACCAGCTTCTTTGTCGCCGACCCGCCCCAGACCGAAACCCCGGGTTTGCGGGTCACCCCGGGCGACCCGCCTCAGTTCGTCCCGCCCGCGGCGGCCACGAGCCCCGCCTCGCTGCGGGTGCTCAAAGATTTCGTGCGCGAACAGGAGTTGGCTTACATCAGCCGCGCATTGGCGCAGGTCGGCGGGGACAAGGAAAAGGCGGCGGAACTCCTGGGCGTCAGCCTCGCCACCCTCTACCGGAAACTGTCCGAAGAAGGCGGGGGCTAGCGCTTTCCGGTGTGCCTCGGGCAAAGTGGCAGAGGACTGCCAAGACGCTGTCGCGTTGGTTGCCCTCATTCACGCGCAAACGCGAAATGAGGCGCGCGATGAACCGGGCAGGGCCGCCCTGCTGGTCAGCCGTCCGGTGGCGCGGCAGCGCTGCTGGACCCGTTAGGTTCATCGGTTCAATGCGCGAAGTTCTCCGGTTCAAGGATTCTACCGGTTCAGCACGAACATTTTGCCAGGCAATTGCCGGACCAACCGTTTCATCTCCAACCCGAATAGCGTGGCCGCCACCGTCGAGCTGGGCAGCCCGCTGCGCCGGATGACGTCGTCGATGCCGATTTCCTCCGCGCCCAACGTGTCGTAAACCTGCTGCTCGTTGGCGGACAAGGTCAGGGCCGGCAGCGTCCCAGGCGAAGCCGAGGCCGGGGACCGTTGGGGAGACGGAAACAGGTACTCGAATTCACCCAGGATATCCTCCAGGTTCTCGCAGAGCTTGGCGCCCTTCTTGATCAGGTCGTGACACCCCTTGCTCTGCGGCGAGTCGATGCGGCCCGGTACGGCGAACAATTGCCGGCCGCAGTCCACCGCCATGTTGGCCGTGATCAACGCGCCGCTATTGAGGTCGGCTTCGACCACGACGGTGCCGAGGGTCATGCCGGCGACGATGCGGTTGCGGATCGGAAAGGATTGCTTGTCGGCCGGCCGGTTGAAGGCGAACTGGGTCAGGACGGCCCCGTTCTGCGCCACGCGCTCGAACAGGTCGGCGTTCTCGGGCGGAAAGACCAGGTTAATGCCAGTCCCCAACACCGTCACCGT
>JAGWYX010000084.1 GCA_018969165.1 Verrucomicrobiota bacterium | reverse complement strand
GGATGACGACGCACTTGAAGTGGTGGCAGGTCGGGCTGCTGGGCGCGGTATTGGGTTGGACGGAGCCGGCGGCGCGCGCCGAGATCATTTACGACAACAGCTATTACAGCGAGGGCACGTTTTTTCCCGGCCTGCTCGAGTATGGCGACGAAATCAACCTGGTGGGGTCGGCGCGCACCGTCGTCGATTTTCGCTTCGAGTATTACGGGGAATTTGACGTGGCCAGCAACCAAACCGTACGGCTGCGGCTCTACGCCAACAATGGTCCGGGGGCGCCTGGTTTTCAGGCGCCCGGCACCGTGCTGTTCGACAGCGGCACCTTCGCCATCACTCCCGGCTACCATACCGTGGCGTTCTCGGGCCTGTCGGTCGTGGTCTCGAACCAATTCACCTGGACGGTCCAATTCGCAGGCGTGACCAATCAATTCGGCGCGCGCGCGGGTCTGACGTTCTACAATCCGCCGGTCGCCGGCTCCAGCTTCGACGATTTCTGGCAGAATGTGCCGGATACCAACACGCCGCCCAACTACACGTGGAACTTGTTCCATTTCGGGGGCAGCCCGGTCGCCAATTTCTCGGCCAAAGTGACGGCCCTGCCGGATCCGGCGATCTCGGTGGTCTCCCAAACGCCGCCGACCAACGGGATGGTTCGCCTCGATTTGAGCGGTCCGCTGGGCCGCGACTTCGTTTTGCAGGCCTCCAGCAACCAGGTGGACTGGATGCCGCTGAGCACCAACACCCTGACCCGCACCCCCCTCAGCCTGGTGGACAGCAACGCGGCGCGCTTCGGTCCGGTCTTCTACCGCGCCCAGCTTCTGCCCGAACCGGCCATCCACCTCCTGTCGCCGTCGGTGTTGACCAACGCGGACTTCAAACTGCTTTACGACGGGCCCGAAGGCCGGCACGCCCAGATCGAGGTCTCCACCAACCTGGTGGACTGGTCGATCCTTGGCGTGCGGACGTTGATCGGCGAAGCGGCGTCCTACGTGGACGTGTATGCCCCGGCCTACAGCAATGGGTTCTACCGCGGCACCTTGCTGAGCGACCCGCCGACCGTCATCGGAACCAATTTCTCGCTCAGCAACGGGCAGTTCCAGATTCCGCTCAACGGTCCACCAGGACAGGATTTCATGGTGCAGGCCTCGACCGACCTGGTCAGTTGGACGGCGATCGCCACCAACACCTTCACCTTCACCCAGGGCTACGCGGACTTCGTGGACCCGGCGGCGACAAATTTCACGCACCGCTTTTACTGGATCGTCTTGCTGCCTTAAAAAGAGATTGAGTTTCGCCAGGGGCTGGCTCAGCCTCCATCCGAACGGCAAAGATGACTTGGGTCTGAGGCGCGCTTCGCTGGAAAAGAAATGACTATGGCTGTGCTCGATATTAAGCCCGCCGCCGGCTCGCACTACGATCTCATCGCCCTGGGGGAAATCATGCTCCGGCTCGATCCGGGCGAGGGCCGGGTGCGGACGGCGCGCCTGTTCAAGGTGTGGGAAGGCGGCGGCGAATATAACGTGGCGCGCGGGCTCCGCCGCTGTTTCGGGATGCGGACGGCTGTCTGCACGGCGTTTGCGGACAATGAGGTGGGCCGCTTGCTCGAAGACTTCCTGCTGCAGGGCGGCGTCGATACCGCTTTTGTCCAATGGCGGCCTTACGACGGGGTGGGGCGCACGGTCCGGAATGGCCTGAATTTCACCGAGCGCGGTTTTGGCATCCGCGGCGCGGTGGGCGTGCCGGATCGCGGCCACACCGCCGCTTCGCAGCTCAAGGTGGGCGATTTCGACTGGGAGGACATTTTCGGTCGGCGGGGCGCGCGCTGGTTCCACACGGGCGGCATTTTTGCGGCCTTGTCGGATACCACCCCCGACCTGGTGATCGAGGCGGTGCAGGCGGCCAAACGCCACGGCACCATCGTCTCTTACGACTTGAATTACCGACCCTCGCTTTGGAAGGCGATCGGCGGGCAGAAACGCGCGCAGGAGGTCAACCGGCGGATCGCGCCGTATGTCGATGTCATGATCGGCAACGAGGAGGATTTCACCGCCTGCCTCGGGTTCAAGGTCGAGGGCGTGGATGAGAACCTTGCGGAACTCAACGTCGAGAGCTTCAAGAAAATGATCGGGACAGCCGTGAAGGAGTTTCCAAATTTCAAGGTCACGGCCACGACCTTGCGCGCCGTCCGATCGGCCACCCTCAATGACTGGGGCGCGATCGCCTGGGCCGGCGGTCAGTTCTACGAGGCGCCCAACCGGAAGGGGCTGGAAATCCTCGACCGCGTCGGGGGTGGCGACAGTTTCGCCTCCGGACTGATCTACGGCCTGATGGCGACCGGCGACCCGCAGAAGGCGGTCGAATACGGGGCGGCGCACGGCGCCCTGGCGATGACGACCCCCGGCGACACCTCGATGGCCACGCAGGCCGAGGTCGAGAAGCTCATGAAGGGCGGGGGGGCGCGCGTCCAGCGCTGAAACCGGTTCTGGTCGATGAAACGAGCTTCGATCCTGTTTCTGGTCGGGTCGGCGAGCGCGCTCACCGCGCTGGCGGCGCCCCGCCAACCGCTCCCCTACCGGGTGCCGGCGCGGCTGCCGGATCTCGCGCAGGTGTTCTCGCCCGCGGACGTGCATCTCGACGGCTTCCTCGGCGATCGGATTTTGAACAACGAACGGAACCGGCTGGTCCAGGTGGACCTCGAGCCGCTGCTGGCCGGCTTCCGTCAGAAACCGGGCGTGCACCCGTGGATCGGCGAGCACATCGGCAAGTGGCTCCACGCCTCGACGCTCGCTTGGGCCTATACCGGCGACCCCGCGTTGCGCGCGAAAATGGATTACGCCGTCAGCGAGCTGGTCAAGGCCCAGGAACCGGACGGTTACCTGGGCACCTATACACCGGATAAACGGTTCGGCCTCTACCCCGGCGCCGACTGGGACGTGTGGTCGCACAAGTATGACCTGATCGGGTTGCTGACTTACTACCAATATACCGGCAACCCGGCGGCACTCGAGGCCGCCCGCAAGATTGGCGACCTGCTGATCGCCACGTTCGGCCCGGGCAAGAAGAGCATCCTCTCGGCCGGCACCCACGTCGGCATGGCCGCCACCAGCGTGCTCGAGCCCATCGTGCTGTTGTATCGCGACACCGGCGACGAGCGTTATCTGGCCTTTGCGCGGTACATCGTCAGGGCCTGGGACGAGCCGGGCGGGCCCCGGATCATCGCAACGCTGCTGCAGGAAAAATCCGTCGCGAAGACCGCCAACGGCAAGGCCTACGAGATGTTGTCCAACCTGGTCGGCCTCTGCGAACTGGCGCGGGCGACCGGCGACCGACATTACCTGGAACCCGCGCTCATCGCCTGGGACGACATCGTCGCGCACCGGCTTTACCTGACCGGCAGCGCCAGCCAGGGAGAACACTTCCACGGCGACTACGTCCTGCCCAACCGCGAGCCGTCGGACCTCTGCGAGACGTGCGTGACGGTGACCTGGCTGCAACTCACCTCCCAATTGCTGCGGTTGACCGGCGAGGCGCGCTACGGCGACCAGCTCGAACGAACCCTCTACAACAATCTAGCCGCCGCCCAGCGGCCCGATGGCGCCGAGTGGTGCTACTTCACCTCGTTGGACGGCGACAAGCCGTACGGCCCGGGGATCAATTGCTGCGTGTCCAGCGGCCCGCGGGGGATGGCGCTGGCGCCGCAGTTCGCCTACCTGAGATTTCCCGCACACGGCGACGCGCCCGTCGGCTTGGCCGTCAATCTCTTCGAAACCTCACGTGTCACCGCCCGGTTGGGCAGCCAGTTCGTCACCCTGCGGCAGGAGTCGCGCTTCCCGGCTTCGGGCGCCGCGACGCTACGGCTGGAAACCGATCAACCCATTATCTTTGGTCTGCGTTTGCGAACGCCGGCATGGGCCCGGCCGCTGATCGCGCGCGTCAACGGACGGCGCGAACCGGCTACCGTGCTGCGCGACGGATGGACGGTGTTGCCGGCGCGCACCTGGCGCAATGGGGACCGTGTCCGCGTGCGGTTCACCCTCGAGCCCAGACGCGTGTCGGGCGATCATGGCAACACCGGTCTGGCGGCGCTGGAATGGGGCCCGTTCGTGCTGGCTTTTGACCAGCGGATGAACCCCGGCCTGCCGGCGGCTGATCTGCTCCAACTGGCCCCCGGACGCGCGCCCTTCGTGGCCGACATCAGCGGCCACCGCCTGGCCTTCCGCGCGCGGGTCCGCGGCGCCGGATCGTCACCGGCCCGGATGGCGTGGTTCGTGCCATTCGCAGAGGCCGGCAGTGATGGCGGACGGTACGCGGTTTGGTTGCGCGGGCCGGCAGCGGACTTGAACTAGCGGTTGCGGCGCCAGCCCCGGGGCGGCAAACGATCTCGCCGCAGAAGAAATCCAGGCACCACCTTCGAGTTACCCCGCGCAGATAGTCGCGCACCGGCGTCGCGTTTTCCCCGGTGCCGCCGACACGATCGAGCAAGACGACCATCGCGCCGACGCCCTCCTTCCGCGGCAGCCAGAACTCGATCCAGCGCCCGATCGCGCGAGGCAAGGGTTGGCCCTCCGTGGCCGCGACGATCACCAGGTCGCTGGCTTCGGCCTCGAGGGTCGCGCGGTCCCGCCAGCGCGGGTAGTTCAGCGAAGCGAATCGCCAGAGGTGGCACACAAAGCGGAATTCGGCGCCGTGGTGGCACACGAGCCGTTCATAGAGTTCCTTGGCTCGAATGCCGCGGGGCAGGTCTTCGTAGGCAATCAGCACATGGAAGACGGGGTTGGGGTTGGGTCCGCAGGGACCGGGATTGAGGCGCATGGGTGTGATTTGCATAGTCGCGTCCGTTTCCTTTAGCAGACGCGCCGCAAATTAAGGGGGTATGAACGCCGCATTAAATTGAACAACTTGGGGTACTCACCCCGCTGACAGTTGGAGACCAAGTTCCCGTAGCATCGCCGCGCGTTTACGGACGCGCGTATGTGTGCGCCGAACTTACCCAACAACCGGGCGCCGCGAGCCGACACTCCGGCGTTGCGCTTTCTCTTTTATTCGCACGATGGGCAGGGCCTGGGACACATCCGCCGCAACCTGGCGATCGCCTGGGAACTGACCCGCATGTCGCCCAATGCCTCGGCCCTGCTGGCAACCGGGGCCAACCCCCTGGAATGGGCGGGACGCAATTCGCGTCTGGACGTGCTGAAGCTGCCGGAGCTCAGAAAAGTCGCCAACCAAAGGTATGCCTCCAGGCGCCTGCGGTTGCCCGAGGAAGGGATCCTGGCATTGCGCAGCTCGCTCCTCAAGGCGGCGGTGCAAACCTACCAACCCCATGTCCTGCTGGCGGACAAGCATCCCCTCGGGCTTAAGGGCGAACTCGTCGAAGCCCTGGAGGCACTGATGGACCTGGACGCGTGCGCAATCCTGGGATTGCGGGACATCCTGGATACCCCCGAGCGCGTTGCCGCGGAGTGGGCCTCCGAAGGTTTGCCGGCGCGCATCACGGACTACTACGAAAGCGTCCTGATCTATGGCCAACACGAGTTGTTCAATCCCGTCGCCACCTACCGGTTCCCCCAGTCCGTGGCTGGCCGCACGTCGTTCTGCGGTTACGTGGTGAGTCCGAACCCGGATCCGCCTTACGGTGTGGGGGCCGACTCGGTGGGGGCCATTCGCGCCAACGGCCACCCGTGGGTGTTGGCGACCGCCGGCGGGGGCGAGGATGGATTCCTGATGCTGGAGACGTTCATGCGGGCCTGTGCCGGCGCTCCCTGGCATGGGGTGGTCGTGGGCGGCCCGCTGATGTCAAACCCCGAGGCGCAGGTCTTACGGCGCCTGGCCGAGCAGACCGGTGTCCAGTTCGAGACGCGCCTGGCCGAACTGGGGCCGGTCCTGGGGTCGGTGGACGCCGTCGTGTGCATGGGCGGTTACAATACCCTGCTCGAAGCCCTGGCGGGCGCCTTGCCGGTCGTCTGCGTTCCCCGGGCGCAGCCGCGGGCCGAGCAATTGCTGCGCGCCCAGGTCTTTCGCAAGTCGGGGTTGCTGGAATTCGTCGAGCCGCAGGATCTGCATCCGTCCAAGCTCCGTCAGCTCATCCACGCGGGACTGGGCCGGTCTCGCCGGGATTTGCTGCACCGGATTCAGACGGTGCTTCGCTTCGGGGGGGCGCGCCGGGCGGCGACGCACCTGTTGGTGGCGGCCGCCGCCGTGCGCAACCGCTGGAGTGCGGGGGCCCCGTCTTGCCGGGTTCCCGCTTGGCCAGCGCTGGTAACGGGAGGACGAGGCGGATGAAACCACCGCCACCAGCGTCCTCGGGTCTGCCCAACCTGTGGCGGATGCTGCGCTATTTCTGGCCCCGGCTACAGAAGCACCGCTGGTTGATCGCGGTCTCGCTGGCCGCACTGTTCGCCGAGGTGGGCATCCGGTTGCTCGAACCGTGGCCGCTCAAGTTTGTCTTTGACGGCGTCCTGCGCTTTGGGCGCAAACACCACGCCGGAGTGGCGTGGGCCAACGGGACATTCAGCGCCTCCGAAGGGTTGATCCTCGCAGCGGTGGCACTGGTGGTCATTACCGCGTCGCGGGCGGTGGCGGCATATTGGCAAACGATCTGGTTCGCCCAGATCGGCCGCCGGGTGATCGCCCAACTGCGCGAACAGCTCTATCGCCACCTCCAATATCTTTCGCTCTCGTTTCATACCAAGGCGCGGACCGGCGACCTGGTCATCCGGCTTATGAATGACATCAGTATGCTGCAGGACGTGGCCGTCACCGCCCTGCTGCCGCTGTCGGCGCGCGCGCTGATCGTCGTGGCGATGATCCTGTTGATGTTCTGGTTGAATTGGCAATTGGCGCTGGCGGCCATCGCGGTCTTTCCCCTGTTTTGCCTGCTCTCCTTGACCCTGGGGCGGCGCATCCAGCACGTGGCCCAACGTCAGCGCCGCCAGGAGGGCGCGCTGGCCGCCCGGGCCGCCGAGTCCATCAGCGCCATCAAGACCGTGCAGGCCTTTTCCCTCGAAAGCGCTTTTGCGCGCGAGGTGGCGGCGCAAAGCGAGAAGAGCTTGCGCCAGGATGTCCAGGGGCGGCGATTGGCGGCTTCGCTCGAACGGTCGGTGGATGTCTTGGTGGCCATCGCCTCGGCGCTCGTTCTGTGGCGAGGCGCAACCCTGGTGCTCGATGGCCAAATCACCGCCGGCGACCTGCTGGTGTTCCTGGCCTATCTCAAAACCGCCTATCGGCCGGTCCAGGACTTCGCCAAGTACGCCGCCCGGCTGGCCAAGGCCTCGGCCGCGGGCGAACGCGTGCTCGAATTGCTCGACCGGGTCCCCGAAGTTCGCGATCTGCCGAACGCGATCTCCGCGCCGCCGTTGCAGGGGCAAGTCGAGTTTCGTGGGGTCACCTTTGCCTATGAACGGGGCCGGCGCTTGCTCCGGCAGGTCGACCTCCAGATCACCCCGGGCCAACAGGTCGTCATCGTCGGACCCTCCGGTGGCGGCAAATCGACCTTGGTGAGCCTCATCCTGCGGCTCTACGACCCGCAGGAGGGCGCGGTCTGCATCGACGGCCACGACGTCCGGCACTTCACGCTGGAGTCGCTGCGCTCGCAAATCAGCGTCGTGCTGCAGGACCACGTGTTGTTCGCCGTCAGTGTCAGCGACAACATCGCCGCGGGCGCACCCGGGGCCGGACGCGCGGAAATCGAGGCGGCGGCGCGCCTGGCCAACGCGCACGAATTTATCACCGCATTGCCCCAGGGGTATGACACCGTGGTGGGGGAACGGGGGCTCACCCTCTCGCAAGGGCAGCGGCAGCGGTTGGCCATCGCGCGCGCCGCCATCCGCCGCGCCCCGATCCTTATCCTCGATGAACCGACCATCGGCTTGGACAAACAGAACGAGCGAGCCGTGCTGGAGGCAATCCAGCGCCTCTACCACGGCCGGACCACGTTCTTGATCACTCACGATCTGCGCCAGGCGACTCGCGCGGACGCGGTCCTCTACGTCGAGCGCGGGCGCCTCCGGGAGCAGGGCACCCACGACGCGCTGGTCCAGGCCGGCGGCCGCTACGCGGCGCTCTGGCGGCTGAATAGCGGGTCGCCAGAAACACCCACGGAACCCAAAACCTATGCCATGGCCCAATGAGCCCTCGGCTGATTCGACGGGCGATCCCGCCGCCTCGAACGGGCATGCGACATTGAAGATCCTCTACCTGTGCCCGGACCTGGGCATTCCAGTCCTGGGCCGCAAGGGCGCGTCGGTTCACGTGCGCGGACTGGTCAACGCCTTCCGCCGGGCCGGACACAAGGTGGTGGTGGCGGCGCAATTGCTCAGCAAGTCCTTCTGGGAGGAACCGGCCCTGCTGGAGGTGCCACTGATCGAACTCAAGCCGACGACCGCTTCCCTGGCGGCGGTGGCGGCGATCAAGGAGATTGAGCATCACCTCGGCCTGGAAACTTCCCTGCCCGGGGAAATCCGCCGGGTCCTGTTCAATCGGGAGGTGGGACTCGATTTGAAACGCAAATTCCAGAATGACCCGCCCGATTTCATCTACGAGCGCGCCTCGCTCCACGGGACGGCCGGGACCATTCTCGCCGCGGAACTCAGGGTCCCGTTACTCTTGGAATTAAATGCCCCGTTGGCCCTCGAACAATCCGCCTACCGCGGCCTGACCCTCCAGCCGCTGGCCGTCGAGGCGGAACGGTTGGCCTGCACCGGCGCCGACGCCGTACTCACCGTGTCCGCCGCCCTGCGGGAGCACGTCCGCTCCTTCGGCGTCGCCCCGGCCCGCGTCCACGTGTTTCCAAATGGCGTTGACGCAACGCTTTTTCGCCCCGGTCCGCGGGATCCGAATCTGCGCGCGCGGTTCGGTCTGGCCAATGGGCCGGTCATCGGATTTGTCGGCGGCCTGCGCCCCTGGCACGGAGTGGAACTTTTGCCGGAGTTGCTGCGGCGGTTGGCCGAGCATCAGGCCGATGTGCGCCTGGTCGTGGTAGGCGATGGGCCGCTCCGCTCCACCGTCCAGGGGCGCTTGCACGAACTGGGGCTGGCTCACCGCTCGGTGTTCACCGGGTCGCTGCCGCACTCGGCCGTGCCCCCGCTGTTGCGCGAGTTCGATGTCGCCGTCGCGCCTTATCCGTCGCCGGACCACGATTTCTATTTCTCGCCCCTCAAACTCTTCGAATACATGGCCTGCGGCGTGCCCGTTGTCGCCGCCCGGTTGGGCCAGATCGCTGAAATCGTTCGGCACGGCCAAACGGGCCTCTTGTGTCCGCCGGGAGACCTGCCGGCCCTGGCCGCCGCCTGCGAACATCTGCTGACCGACCAGGCCTTGCGCAACGGGATGGGCGAGGCTGCCGCGCGCGAGGTCCAAACGCGCTTCACCTGGGATCACAACGCCCGCCGCGCGATCGCGCTGGCCCGCGGCTTGATTGCCGAGCGGCAAGCCGCAAGCGCCGAACCAACCCTCGAACCAACCCTCTGAAGCCTATGAATTCTCCGATGCCATCGATGCGTGGTTTCGTCGTTCCGCGTTCCGCATTTCGCC
>JAGWYX010001014.1 GCA_018969165.1 Verrucomicrobiota bacterium | reverse complement strand
CGCAAATTCGACACGACCTACCTGCAATATGTTTACGGCAAGCAGTTCACCAATGATCTTCCGATCACCCCCCTCGCGGAGGATACCATCACCTTTCCCATCGAAGGCGGGATGCCGGCGGAAATCCACAATCCCAATTCGACAATCCCGGTGTGGCAGCGTTGGAACGACTACGGTATCGGCCTGCTGCTCGAAGGCAATTCCGGCAGTGAGAAGGGTGAACTCGTTCAAGCCGAGCAGGCCTTCACCCAGGTCGAAAAGCTCGGCCTCGCCGACGGCCCGGTGAACCTCGCCCGCGTCTATTTTAAGGAAGGCCGGCTCGAGGACGCCGTCGCGGCCTTGCAGCGCGCCGCCAGGTGCAGTCCTCCCGCCCCGCGCTGGACCCTGGCCTGGCTCAACGGCGAGGTCAACAAGGAGAACGGTTTCCTCGACGAAGCGATCAAGGATTTCCGTAGCATCCTCGAGGACCGCTACGCCGAACTCGACCGGCGGCAGTTCGATTTCAGCCGCGATTACATCGTCATCAACGAACTCGGCCAAACCCTCTTCGAGCGCGCCAAGCGCGAGCGCGGATCAGCCCGCCACGCGCAACGCGAGCATTTCCTGCGTCAGGCCGCCGCTCAATTCGAGAATACCTTGACGCTCGATTCCGAAAACGTCACCGCCCACTACGGCCTGGCTCTGATCTACGCCGAACTCGGCGAAACCCGGCTGGCGGAGGAACACCGTGCCCTGCACGAAATCTACCGCCCGGACAACAACGCCCGCGATCGCGCCATCGCCATCGAGCGCCGACGCAACCCGGCGGCCGACCATGCCGCCCAGGCGATTGTCATTTACCCGCTCCAGCGGCCCGGCGCGCCCGAGTTGGGCGAAACGGTCTCCACCTCGACCACCGCCGAATCGCCTCTGGCCGTCGCGCGAGTTTCGACTCCGCCGATTCCATGAACCCGGGCGAACCGCATGTTTGATTTCACCGACCACTTCCGGCAGCCGGGCACGACGGTCTCACCCCTCGCGACGAGCCGCTCAGCATGTCAAGCTCGTGTCACCGCCGCGACTGGACGCTCGCAAGCAACCCCGCCGCCACCGGGACTCACCAAGCAGTCAACGCCGCCCCCCTCGTCTCCGCCAGTTTCCCACGGGTGGGGGTTGCGAACTTTTGTCGTACGTACGACAAAAGTTCGTCATGGAAGGCGAGCGCATTCCAACCGCACTGCGGTGGGCGATCCAAGGCCCCGGAGGGGAATCGGGCGCGATGCCGGGACTGCGGCGGTTCGCACCCATCAACTGCACTCCTGAAACCGTCATGAGCAGCCCTCCCTCGAATCCACAGAACGAAAGGTCGAGACCCCAAACTTCCGCTGGCGTGGAGCACGGCGGTGCCCCCGAGGAAACCGAGGAGCTGGCGCATTACGATGACGCGATCATCGGCCGGGCGTTGCGCTGGTCCCTGGTCGTCTTCTTGTTCCTGGGCGCGGCAATCGGCGGCCTTGTCCTCGTGCTCCAACGCAAGCCCGCTCCGCGCCCGCTTCAGGTCACCCCGCTCAGCGCGCCCGTGGACCGGGCCGTGCCCAAGGCCGAGATCCCGGTCGCGAAGTTCACCGACGTGACCGCCGAGGCCGGCATCCGTTTTGTCCACAACAGCGGGGCCTACGGCGAGAAGCTGCTGCCCGAAACGATGGGTGGAGGCGTGGCGTTTTTCGATTACGACAACGACGGGCATCCGGACCTGCTGTTCGTCAACTCGTGCAACTGGCCGTGGCACAACTCGCCGGGCGACAAGCCGACCACCCTGGCGCTCTACCACAACGACGGGACCGGCCA
>JAGWYX010001013.1 GCA_018969165.1 Verrucomicrobiota bacterium | reverse complement strand
AGGCCGGCCGGTTCATCGCCGGCCTACGGGTCAAGACGTGGGCGGCGGCCGAGTTGGAGTCGTTCCAGGATCGCCTGGCCGAAGCCGATTTGCACGTGTTGAATTACAGCCAACTGCGCATCCTCGGGGAACGCCTGGTCGCGATCGCGTGGCTGGCGGTGATCCTCGATGAAGGTCAATACATCAAGAACCCCAACTCACAGACGGCGCAGGTCGCCCGGGTGCTGCGGGCTGAGCACCGCCTGGTGCTCTCGGGCACGCCCATCGAGAATCGGCTGCTCGATCTCTGGAGCCTGATGGCCTTCGCCATGCCGGGCGTGCTGAGCAGCCGCAACCATTTCGCCCGGCTCTACGACGCCAAAGACGATCCCTTCGCCCGCCGCCGCCTGGCCGCGCGGGTCCGGCCGTTCCTGCTGCGCCGGACCAAGGCCCAGGTGGCCAAGGACCTGCCCGACCGGGTCGAGGAGGATTTGTTCTGCGAGATTGAAGGGGAGCAGCGGACGCTCTACCGGGCGGAACTGAAGCGGGCGCAACAGTTGCTCCTCAAGATCAAGACCCAAAAACAATTGGCCAAGGAACGATTTCATTTCCTGACCTCGTTGCTGCGGCTGCGGCAAATCTGCTGTCATCCCGCGCTGGTCAAACCCGACTCCAAGGTCGTGGGGGCCAAGACCGAGGCCCTGCTTGAACAGATCGAGCCGCTCATGGAAGAAGGCCACAAGGTGCTGGTCTTCTCCCAGTTCGTCGAGATGCTCGCCCTGCTCAAACCGATCATCCAGGGGCGCGATTGGCCGATGTTTTACCTGGCCGGCGAAACGGAGCGCCGCGGCGAGCTGGTCCAGCGGTTTCAATCGACCGATGGCGCGGCGGTGTTCCTGATCTCGCTCAAGGCCGGCGGGTTCGGGTTGAACCTGACGGCGGCCAGCTACGTCGTGCTGTTCGATCCGTGGTGGAACCCGGCGGTCGAGAACCAGGCCATCGACCGCACCCATCGCATCGGCCAGCAAAACAAGGTCATCGCCTACCGGTTGCTGATCAAGGACAGCATCGAGGAAAAAATCCGCCTGCTGCAAAAGCAGAAGAAGGCCCTGGCCGAGGATGTGCTGGGCGAAGAGAAATTCGCGCAACGGCTGACCCTGGAAGATTTGCAATTCCTGTTCGCGGATTGAAACGCGGGCGGGCGACCAGATTTGAACTCGCCAAAACCCATACGTGCCGGGCACCGTGCCAGTCCGCTCGAGTGTTCCCGCCGGGAGTTCCTGGCCTGGACCGGGATGGCCGGCACGGGCGTGTTTCTGCTCCCTGGGCGCGGGGGAGCGGCAGACGCCGCCGGGACGGCGGGCCCGGTCTCAGCCTCGGCGCCTGATCCGAGGAACCAAGTGACGGAGGGCACCGCTGCTGGGGAGGCGCCGTTGCACCTGCGCAACGCGGCGGCCGTTCAGCGGGCCGAGACCGGTCAGAGCACCGTCGCCAGCCCGGCGTGGTGGGGCTTCGATCCCGCCGATGCCACCGCGGCGCTGCAGGCCGCGATCAACTCGAAGGCAAGAAGGGTAATCGTGCCGTTCATGGGACGGCCTTGGATCATTCGGCCGGTGCGATTGCGAAGCGATCTGGAATTGGTCTTGGAGCCGGGCGTGCTGGTATGGGCCAAGCCAGACGAGTTTCGCGGGCGGGGCGATTCGTTGTTCAGCGCCGTGGACTGCGCCCACGTGGCGGTGCGAGGTTATGGCGCGACGCTGCGCATGCGCAAACACGATTACCAACACCCGCCTTACGCCAAGGCGGAATGGCGTATGGGGCTGACGTTCACCGGCTGCCGCCACGTCCGGGTCGAAG
>JAGWYX010001012.1 GCA_018969165.1 Verrucomicrobiota bacterium | reverse complement strand
TAGCTCGGCCCAGTCACGCAGAATGAAGCGGTCGCCGAGGAACACGAACACGGGCGATTCGGTCCGCAATTGCGCCAGCGCGCGTGCGCCCGCCTCCAGGGCCGTCGCGTCCAGGAAATGCACGCGTGCGGCGAAGTTGCCGCTCCCGTGATGGACCCGGACCACGGCGCCCTGCTTGAGCGGCCGGCGCGCCGCCTGCTGCGCCGGCGAGCGACTCCCTTCACGCCCGCTCGAGGTCGCGTTCGCCGGGGTGCTCGCGGCCAGCCGCACCGATTTCACCAGCACGACATCCAACGTGTCACCGGCCCCGCCCAGCCCAGGCAACGTGACCACCTCCCCTCGCCGAACCCCTGCCCCGGCATGGCCAGCACCCATCTCGGCCTGGACATCCGGCAGGTTCAAGGCGGTCCGCGTGCCCGGCGAGCTGCTCTCGACATCGCGGTTATGGTTCTGCACGCTCCGGACGCGCGTGCTCCGGCCCGAGGGCTGGATCACCACCGCCTGTCCGCGACGCAGCGAACCGCCGGTCAGCGTGCCAGTCACCACCGTGCCGATCCCGTGCAGCGTGAACACGCGGTCCACCGGCAGCCGCGGCTTGCCCGCGTCCAGCGGTGCTGGCAGTTGCGCCAGCAGCTCGAGCAGGGTGGACTTGAGTTCCTCGAGACCGCGGCCGGTGACCACTGAGGTCGGCACCAGCGGCGCGTCCGCGAACGGTGAAGCCTGCAAGTGCCGGCGAATCGCGTCGGTGACCGCGGCCTCGCCGGACCCGGCCAGGTCGATTTTCGTCAGCGCCACAACCGCGCGCGTGACGCCCAGGTAAGTCAGGATTTGCAGGTGCTCCTCGGTTTGCGGCATCCAGCCGTCGTCGGCCGCCACCACGAACAGGGCCAGGTCGATCGAGCCCACGCCGGCGACCATGTTCTTGACGAAATCCTCGTGCCCCGGCACGTCGATGATGCCCAGGTGGAAGGTCGATGGCTGCGGACCGGCGGTGGAAAGTTCGAGGTGAGCGAACCCGAGATCGATCGTGATGCCGCGGGCCTTTTCCTCCGGCAACCGGTCGGGGTCAATCCCGGTCAGCGCTTTGACCAGCGCGCTCTTGCCGTGGTCCACATGCCCGGCGGTGGCGAGAATGAAATTGCGGGCGGTCATGGGAGACGACGGACGACACCCCGGGCTCGAGCCAACCGCCCGCCGCTCAAGCTGACGCAGCCTGCAGCCGGGAGTCGTTTCGGATTACCACGCTCGGATTGGAACTAGGCGGCGGCGCCGGCAGACCTTGCTCTCGCAGCGTGTTCAAATGGTCTTCCATCCCCCAGCGCGCCTGGTAAAGGCAATCCTCGATCGAATGTCCGACGCCGGTAAAACCTTCCAGATCGGGGGAATAAAACCCAAAGAAATCCGGGTCTTCCGTGGCTTCAATCACCAACGAATAACGCAATTGGATCATAGGTTCATTTTTGTTTGAAGCCGGCCGCCTTCAGAATGGCGTGACAGGTTCCGGTTGGCACTTCTTTCGCACCGTGGAAATCTACACGGATTAACCGCGGATGACCAGCCTTGAGATAATAGCGGACCGAGCCCTTTTCCTTGACCAATCGGAATCCCGCTTGTTCGAGGAACCGGACCAGTTCACTGAATTTCATGCGATCCCTCTTTTAAGAACCCAACGCCGCCCGGATCGAAGCCACGAGCGCGTCGTCTTGTCGGGGAAACACGGTGCGCAAATCCAGCTTGAACCAGCCGCCGGAAATATACCCGACCACCGGCGGTGCCGCGCGTCGAAGTCGAGCGGCGAACTCGGGCAAACCCAGCTTGGCCGGCCGCAGGTCCACCGTG
>JAGWYX010001011.1 GCA_018969165.1 Verrucomicrobiota bacterium | reverse complement strand
GATCGTCGGCGTCATCATGAACAAGGTCCTCGGCGAAAAGGTCGATTACATCAGTGATTTCGCCCGACGCGGCCTCAAGCGCAAGGGGCTGGACCTGCTCGGCGTCATCCCGTTGCAACCCATCCTCTGCAAGCCGACCATGGACGTGATCCGGGACGAGCTGCAGGCCCAAATGCTCAACGCCCCGGCCCAGTTCAACGGCCTGGTGGACGAAGTGGTCCTGGGCTCGATGGGCGTCCACAACGCCATCAACTATTTCAAACACGGCGTCCTGCTCATCACCGCCGGCGATCGGGAAGACATCCTCCTGGCCGTGGCCAGCACCCGCTACGGCCGACCCGGCGAAAGCCTGGCCGGTATCATCCTGACCCGCCGCCTGCGCCCCGGCCCCAGCGTGCTCAAAGCCATCCAGGAGTTTCCTTTCCCGGTCCTGCTGGTCAAAGGCGACAGCTACGAGGTCGCCTCGCGCGTCCACGATCTCACCGTCAAGACCCGGGCGCATGACACCGAAAAGATTTCCCTCATCCGCGATCTGATCGCCAAGCACGTCGATGTCCAGCGCATCCTCAAGGCGTTGTAAAATGTCCAAAGGTCTCCCGCTAAACCCGGCGCTGGCATCCGTGCCCGTCTATCAACCCGGTCGGCCGATCGAGGAAGTGGCGCGCGAATTGGGCCTGCCCGCGGCGGAGATCATCAAGCTGGCCTCCAATGAAAACCCGCTCGGCCCCTCGCCGGCGGCGCTGGCGGCCATGCAGCGCGTCCTGCCGCAGCTCCACCTCTACCCGGATGGCAACGCCTTCTATCTCAAACAGACACTGGCCCGAAAGCTCGAACTGGTTCCCGAACACCTGATCTTCGGCAATGGCTCCAACGAAATCATCGAGTTCGTCGGCCACGCCCTCCTGGGCCCGGGTGCAGACGTGATCGTGTCCCAGTATTGCTTCGCGGTCTATCCCATCGTCACGCGGCTGTTCGGCGCCAACCTCGTCACCGTTCCCGCCAAGAACCTCGGACACGACCTGCCCGCCATGCTCGGCGCGATCACGCCCCGGACCCGGGTTGTTTTCGTCGCCAACCCGAACAACCCCACGGGCACGCTGGCTTCGCGCCAGGAGGTGCTGCGGCTCGTCGAGGCGTTCCCGGACGACGTGCTGCTGGTCCTGGACGAGGCCTACATCGATTTTCTGGACGACCCGGTGGATTTGCTCCCGTTGATCCGGAGCGGCACCCGCAAGAACCTCCTCCTGATGCGGACCTTCTCGAAAATTCATGGCCTGGCCGGATTGCGCCTCGGCTACGGCATCGCCGACCCCGCCTTGATCGCCGCCTTCGAGAAGGTCCGGCAACCCTTCAACATCAACGCCCTCGTCCAGGCCGCCGCCCTGGCCGCCCTCGACGACGCCGAGCACGTCGCCCGGACCCGGGCCAACAACCGCGCGGGGCTGGAGTTCTTCTCGCGGGCGTTTCGCGCCCTCCAGGTCGAGCACGTTCCCTCGGCCGCCAACTTCGTGCTCCTCCGGGTGGGCGACGGTCAACGGGTGTTCGAGGGTTTGCAGCGTCTCGGGGTGATCGCGCGGCCGATGGGCGGCTACCAGTTGCCGGAGTGGATTCGCATCTCGATCGGCACCCCGGCCGAAAACGAGCGCTGCTTGCAGGCCCTCAAACGCGTGTTGAACCGCTGAAGCGCCTCCCAAAATGAGAACGGCTGGCAGCGGCCCAGCCCCGTGACATAGCTGAATTTCGCACCTTTTAGCCAGGGCTGCTGAGGTCCGTGATCCCCGACGGCGATCTGGCCCCGGATGGCGCTCGAACCGGTTTGCCTCCATAATCTCTGGATTTTG
>JAGWYX010001010.1 GCA_018969165.1 Verrucomicrobiota bacterium | reverse complement strand
CGATCCTTTATACCGGGCCCATCACCATTACCAACAGCGCGACGCTCGAAGTCAAAGCCTTCGAGACCGGCTACAACGAAAGTGTCGCTGCGTCGGCCACCTTCCTGATCGGGCCGGCGATCCAGCCCGCGTCCGCGACCTTCAATTCCAGCGGACAGTTCCAGCTCCAGGCGCAAGGCGTGGCCGGCACGACTTACCTGCTCCAGTCGTCCAGCAACCTCACCGACTGGGTAACCGTGAGCACCAACCTGGCGCCGACCGACCAGTTCGAACTTGCGGTGCCGATCCTGACCAACTCTCCCGCGCAGTTCTACCGACTCATCGGCGGACCATAATCATCCCGACAGCGGTTCCAGGCGGACCGCGCAATGCTTGTAACTCGGCTGCCGCGAATGCGGGTCGAAATCGGCCCGGGTCAACTGGTTCGTCACCGCGTAATGCATGGGCAGGAATACCTGTCCCGGCGGCACGGTCGGCGTCACGAACGCGGCGCATTCCACCCGGCCGCGACGCGAGACCACCGCCACTCGAGAGTTCATCGCGACGCGCAAGCGCGCCGCGTCGGAGGGGTGAACCTCCACATAAGGGTTGGCCGGATACAACGAGCGCAACACGGCGGATTTTTCCGTGCGCGTATTGGTGTGCCATTGCGCGCTGGTGCCGCGTCCGGTCAGCAGCACCAGTGGGAACTCGTCGTCCGTTGGCTCGGGCACCGGCCGTGGCCGATCAAAAACAAACCTGGCCTTGCCGTCGGCGGTGAAAAAGCGGCCGTCGGTGAACAGGCGGAACTCTTTGAATGCGGAAGGCGGAACGCGGAAGGCGGAATTCAAATCGCCGGCCGCGCCGCGCGGGCGGCGACATTCAGAACCGCCGTCCGGCGCCGTCCCATCCTTCCGCACTCCCCGTTCCGGATTCCGCATTTGCGGCCGGGGCCACTGGATGCCGCCCTCGGCTTCGAGATGGTCGTAGTCGCGAATGCCAGTGATGTCGCACGGCTGGCCAGCCGACAGTCGCTTCAAGATCTGGAAGGCGGCCGCCGGCGAGTTCCACCGGGTGAACAGCTCGCCGCAACCCCAGTACTGGGCGACCAGGCGGAAGATGTTGAAATCGCTCAACGCCAGGCCCGGCGCGCGCGCCACTTTCCTGGTCAGACCGATGCGCCGTTCGCTGTTGATGAAGGTGCCCTCCTTCTCGCCCCACCCGGCGGCGGGCAGGTACAGGTCCGCGCGCCGCGCCGTGTCCGTCGTCGGGAACATATCCTGTACCACCAAAAAATCGAGTTGGTCGAGCATCTCGTCGAACCCAGGAGGCGCCGGTTCGTCGGGACGATCCTGCGCCTGGCTCGTTCCCCCGCCGCCAGGTCCTCGCCCGATCCATGAGTGCGCCGGGTTGGTGGCAATGACCCAGAGGGCCCGGATGCGGCCGGCGCGAATACCCTCCAGGATTTGGTCGTAAGCCCAGGAGTTTTGCGCCGGGATGCGTTCAGCCGGGATGTCCAGCTCCCGGGCGACTTGTTGGCGATGCGCCGGGTTCAGAAAATCCCGACCGCCGATCAAGCTGGTAATGTTCGAGAAGAGGCGCGAGCCCATCGCGTTGCACTGGCCGGTAAGGCTGTTGGCGCCGGTGCCCGGGCGTCCGATGTTTCCAGTCATCAACGCCAGGTTGATAATCGCCTGGGCCGTGCGCGTTGATTGGTGGCTTTGGTTGACTCCCATCGTCCACCAGAAACTCACCGCCGCGCCCCGCTGAATTGTCTCAGCGAAGCGAACGATTTCGCCGACCGTCAGGCCCGTTTCCGCGGCGGCCTTGTCGGGCGTAAACTCCCGGACAAAGGCCGCGAACTC
>JAGWYX010001009.1 GCA_018969165.1 Verrucomicrobiota bacterium | reverse complement strand
AGGTAGAGTAGACCGGAGTGGCTGGGTTGAAAGGCAGGGCCAATGACCCGCACACTCCGGTCTACTCTACCTTACGAAATCTCACTCTCCAATCGCCGGCAAAGGGTCTTGAGAATCTGGATGCGGGCGAATTTCTTGTCGTTGCCAGCCACCAGCGTCCACGGCCCGAACTCGGTGCTGGTGCGGGCGACCATCTCATTGACGGCGGCGGAGTAGGCGTCCCACTTGGACCGGTTGCGCCAGTCTTCCTCGGTGATTTTGTAGCGTTTGTAGGGGATATCCTGACGCTCCTTAAACCGGCGCAGTTGTTCCTCCTTGCTGACGTGCAGCCAGAACTTCGTCAGGATGATGCCGTGTTCGACCAATTGCTCCTCGAAATCGGTGATCTCGAGGTAGGCCCGTCCCCATTCGGGCTCGGCCGCGAAGCCTTCGACCCGTTCGACCAGGACGCGGCCGTACCAGGAACGGTCGAAGATCGCCACCCGGCCGGCGCGCGGCAAATGCCGCCAGAAGCGCCAAAGGTAATGATGCGCGCGTTCTTCGTCGGTGGGTGCGGCGATCGGGACGATGTGGTACAGGCGCGGGTCGATGGCCGCGGTGACGCGGCGGATGGCGCTGCCTTTGCCCGCGGCGTCCCAGCCCTCGAACACCACGACGCTGCTGCGGTGCTTGGCACAAGCCGCCCAGGTGAGTTGATTGAGTTTGGCCTGGCACTTCTGGAGCTGCCGCTTGTAGTCGCGCGGGGAGAGGGCCTGGTTCAAATCAACCCGGCTGAGGATGGTGACGCCGCGCTTGGGCGGGCGGGTCGCCGGAGCGTGATGGCGGTTTTGGGCCGCAGCCTCGCGCCACTGCTTCAACCCCTGTTCGAGCGCCTCGAGGATGATCCGGCCGGCGGTCAAATCCCGGTAGCGATGGTCGGTGGCCTCGATCAGGTGCCAGGCAGCCGAGCCGGCGTCGGTGTGGCGAATGACGCGCTCGTCGATCTCGGCGAACCGGTCATAGAGCTTGAAATGCTTCCAGTCGGTCGGCAACACGCGCCAGCGGGTTTCCGGATCGCGCTCGAGGGCCTTCAGGCGTTTCCGTTGCTCTTTCCGCGACAGATGCAGCCACAGCTTGATCAGAATGGCGCCGTCCTTGACCAGCATCTCTTCGAAAAACGCGATGCGGTCCAGCGTCCGGTCCAGCTTGCTGTTCTTAATCTCGCCATAGACGCGCTGGACGATGGGCCCGGAATACCACGAGCCGAACAGGATGCCGATCCGGCCGCGAGCGGGCAGGGCGCGCCAGAACCGCCAATAGTCCGGTCGCTCGCGTTCCTCGTCCGACACGTCGCGAAAGGTGTGTGTCTGGACCCCGCGTGGGTCCAGCCACTCGGTCAAGCGGTGGACCACTTCGCCCTTGCCGGCCGCATCAACCCCGGAAATCAGGACAATGACCGGGAGGGGGGTGGATTTGAGACGAAATTGCGCCTCGAGCAGGCGCGAGCGCAGTTTCGGCAATTGCTGCTCGAAAACCTTTTTCGAAATTTTCCGGCCAAGTTCCGCGGCTTCAAACATAATTCCTCCACGTTCAAGGGGTAGCTCGGCGGCACCGCCGCCCGTTTCCCCGGGTTCAATCCCAGTATAAGAACGCGCCCCGGCAGCCGCCGCAATCAAAATTTCCGTGGCACCGGGCGCCCGCTTTTATTTGCTTGTCATCCCGGCGCCGGAGGGGAGAATCCGACCGCTTAACCAACAGAGGAGTCCAATGACGACCATGGGTGGTGTGGGCCAGATTTGCCAGCGAGCGCCGATGGCTGCTTCGCACCCGTGCTGCGCACATTCGAGTCGCCATCGCGGCGAGCGTGTA
>JAGWYX010000083.1 GCA_018969165.1 Verrucomicrobiota bacterium | reverse complement strand
CCGCGACGTAGGCCGGCCGGCCCGTGTATCCGAAGACGATCTTCCGCGCCGTCCGCTCGGCCGGCGGCACACACGCGTCGGCCACGGCGCGAACCTGCTCGAGCCAGCGCGTACAGGCGCGATAGCCCGCCAGGTCCGAGCGGGCGCGCACGAACAGCAGACGAAACCGGCCGTCCGGGGACGCGAACATACCCTCCCCACGGGTGAAGGACGGCGCGGCCGATGCCACCGGGTCTGGAAGCCGCGTCAGCCCGAACGGATCGTAACTCAGCCGGGCCAAGTCAGCGGGTGAGAGGGTCGTGGCCAACTCGTCCCGCGTCGCCGCCAGCACCCGCGGCAAATTCGCCGGCGCCAGCCGCCGCCCCAGCTCCGCGAACACCGCCGGCGGCTGGTTGAACCAAAGATCGGCGATGACTTCGGCGGTTTGCTCGGGGTGCTCCAGCCACGGGGGTTGCCACCAGACCTGCTCGACCAGGTTGGTCGCCTGACCCAACCGCTGGGCCAATCGTTGGGCGACCGCCTGCGCCGCGTCAGCATTCCCCGCGTGTACCGTCACGATCAGTTGACGGGTGTCGGAAAAGTGCTGCTGGTAGAGCTTGAGCCCGTGAACCACCGGCAGATCGCCCGGCAGCAGGTCGAGCACCTCCGCGTCAAAGCGCAACCGGGCCAAGCCAAGCGCCATCAGCCCCAGCAGCGCCAGCCAACCCCACCACCGCACCGGCCGCCTCAGCGCCACACGTAGCCTTCCAGGCTCTCCCCCGTCCGCCGGTTCTCCAGCTTCCAGGTATTGGTCGTCAACCGCATGAAGTCCCAGCCGTTGTGCGGAACCTCGCCCGCCAGCACGCGCCCCAGCTCGAACCACGCGAAGCGGGCCGGCGGTTGGCCAATGCCCCTCCGCGAGTAGCGACCCGCCCCAAACTCGATTCGCCAACGCTCGCCCGCGACTTGCGCCGTCGCCAGGACAAATGGCTCTTTGGCAAACTGCACGAATAAATCCCCGCCCGGTCGCGTGGCCACCCACAAGTCACCGGCGACCTCCGGCCGGCTCTTCGTCGGCCGCCACACCGCCTGCCCCTGCCGCACCTGCCAACCGGGAGCCGAGAGGTCCACCGGCGGCAACGGCGGCGTGGACCGGCAGGAGCCCGTCAGCAGCAGCCCGACCGCCAGGACAAGCCCGCTCACAAGCCGGCCGGCCGCGCCGGACCTCGAGCCGGTCCCGGCGTGGACGCGTTCTCGGTGAAGGAGACAGTGCGTCATGCGCAAACCAACGCTGGCTTCCGGTAACCGGCCTGGCAACCCGCCGGGCGGCCACCCGGCTTCAGGTCGTCGGCAACGGCGCAAACGAAAGGCGCGGCACCAAGGGCCAGCGGGCTTGCAGTTTGACGAGCAGAAAAAAATATTGCAACCGCCAGCGCAGCGACCAGTTGCCTTCGACTTCGCCGGCCAGCACCGCGATCACCGCCGACGGGAGGTCAAAGTGATCCCGCGGCTGCAAAAACAACTCCATGAACGACGTGGTGTAATAGTTCTCCACCACCCGCCAGTAGAACTTCAACCCGCGCTGCACGCGCTTTTCGTAAACGGCGAACCGGCGCCCGCCCGTCTCGCCCCGTTCCAGGGCCTGGCGTACCGCCTCGGCTGCCAGTTTCCCCGACCACATCGCCAGGAAGACGCCCGCCGAAAAAATCGGGTCCATGAAACCGGCGGCGTCGCCCACGCGCAGCAGCCGCGGCCCGATCAACCGCCGATTGTAATAGCTGAAATCAGTCGTGGTGGACATCGGCTCCAGCCGGCGCGCCGTCGCCAACCGCTGCTGGACCGGCGGGCTAGCCGCCACCCACCGCTCGAAAACCCGCTCCGGCTCTCCGCCCGCGGCGGCAAACTCGTCCTTGTCGAGCACCAGGCCGACACTGGTCTTCTCCGGGGACAACGGGATGATCCAAAACCATTTGTTCGGCAGCCGGACGATGATCGTGTCCGCCGCCTCCTCGCCCGGCCCGAGCCCGACACCGGCAAACTGGCTGAAAACGGCCAGCTTCCGCCAATGCCGATGCACGATGCGCAGGCCCTCCTGGTTCCCCGTCACGTTCCCCCGACCGCTGGCGTCGATGAGAAAGGACGCGCGGAAGGCATGCCCCTGCCCTTGCGGGTCTTGCGCCTCGACCGTCACGCCTCCGGCGGCGGCCGCAAACCGCTGCACCGTCCACCCTTCCCGCACGTCGGCACCACTGGCCCGCGCGTGCTTGAGCAGGACGTGATCGAACCGGGCGCGTTCGACCTGGATGGCTTCCGGCTCGCGATTGAACTTGCCGTCACGAAAGGCGAACCGGGTCCCGATCGCCCCATTGCCCAACTCGAACCGCGCCCCGAGCTTGCGCATAAAGCCCGCCGCCTCGAGCGCCGGCAGCACTCCCATCTCCCGAAAAATCGTGTGATTGCACGGCAACAGGGATTCGCCGATGTGAAAGCGCGGAAACACCTCCTTCTCCAGCACCAGGACCCGCCGGCCGGCCCGCGCCAGGAACGTCGCGGCACTGCTCCCTCCCGGTCCGCAACCGATGACCAGGGCATCATAAGCAGTGGTGCTCATGAAAATGACAATAAAAACAAATGCCCCAGACGCACAAGTTGGAACTTCTCCCCCGCCCGGCCCCGGACCGAGGCCGGGTGGGCTCCGCCGCGCCTTTGGTCCCCTGGCCGGCGGTGGTCAAGTCAGGTCTGAGGCGCGCCGCGCTGGGAATTGCCGCTTGCAATCCGGCCGCATCCGCCTAGGCTGCCGGCTATGGGCTTGCTCAGGGTAGAGGGATTGGCCAAGAACTTCGGCGCCATCCGCGCGGTGGACATAATCAGCTTCGAGGTGCGCGCAGGCGAGATTTACGGGCTGCTCGGCCCCAACGGGGCCGGCAAGACCACCACCATTTCGATGATCTCCGGACTGCTCAAGCCCGACGCCGGTGAGGTCTTCGTCGGCGGCGCCCGGTTCGGGTCCGATCCGCAGCAAGCCAAACGCCACATGGGCGTCGTGCCCCAAGACCTGGCGCTTTATGAAGAGTTGACCGGACGCGAGAACCTCGAATTCTGGGGGCGGCTGGCGGGCTTGAGCGCCGTCGAGGCCAAGCGCCGGGCCACCGAATTGCTCGAGGCCCTCGCGCTCACCGAGCGCGCCCGCGACGCCGTGAAGACTTACTCCGGAGGCATGAAGCGGCGCATCAACCTCGGCTGCGCCCTGCTCCATCGCCCCCCCCTGCTGCTGCTCGACGAACCAACCGTCGGGATCGACCCGCAGGGCCGGGCGAACATCCTCGAGTTCATCGGCCGGTTGCGCACGGGCGGCACCGGCATCCTCTACACCACCCATTACCTGGAGGAAGCCGAGTCGCTCTGCCACCGCATTGGCATCATCGACCACGGCCGCCTGCTGGCCGAGGGCACCTTGAAGGAACTGCAGGAACGCCTGGGCGGCGACCGCGTTTTCGTGCTCGAGGCGGACTTCAAGGACACTTCACCGGAGGCCTGGGATGGGTTCCACGAGCGGTTTCGCGTGCTGCAGAAATCCGAGTGCCAGCTCGTGGTGGCCGCGCTCGGTTCGCGGGATCCATCGGCGTGCCTCAAAGATCTCTTGAACCTGCCGGTGCGTATCGCGAATGTGATGGTCAAGCGCCCGAGCCTCAATGACGTGTTTCTCCAACTGACCGGGCGCGACCTGCGGGAGTAAGGCGCTAGCCTCGGCTCGAACTCGACATGAATGCGGCGCCAAAATGCGGCACGGAGCGGGGACTGCCAGTCCCCGTGTTCATCCCAGAAGCCGGGCGTACAGCAACCAAGCAGCGCCGGTTCAGCCGTATGAAGCCCGGCCTCAGCCAACTCATCCAAGCCAAACGGGCGTGGAGCGAGCCGATGTCGCCCGAGGACAAAGCGGCAGGCTTCCAAGGCTGGTATGTGTCAAAGAACTTGCCGCACTGCGACACCCCGGGCCGGCAGCAATACGTGTCCTACCGACTCGCCGACTCGATGCCAGCCGAGCGCCGCAGCGAGTGGGAGGGCTTGCTTCAACTCGAAGGCGATCGGGAAAAACTGCGGAGAATCGAGACCTTCGTGCGCTATATCGAAAACAATCCTGTTAAAGCCGGCTTCGTTCGGGCGCCGGAAGCGTGGCCCTGGAGCAGCGCGCGCTACCGGGGTGAGGTCGGCGCGGTGGTGCCCACGCTCACCCATCCGAGAGCCGACCGGGCGACGCCAGCGCTCCTGCACGAAGGAACTTCCGTCGCGGGGACGGGCCGTCCCCGCTCCGGCGAGTCGGCTGCGGCTGGGCGGGCTGCGGATATCTCCGGCGCCGGCGCAACCGACTTTTGACGTCCGATTTGTTTCCTGAGTTATGCTCCGCGTTTTGCTCGCCAAAGATCTGCGCCGCGCGTGGCGTAATCCGTGGCCGTGGTTGCTCAACCTCGCATTGCCGTTGTGCGTGACCGCCCTGGTTGGCCTGGCCTTCCGCGGCGGCGGCGAGGGCAGCGGGCTCGGCCGCATCCGGTTCGCGCTCGTGGACGAGGACGACTCGCCGCTGACTGGATTTCTGCGCGGCGCCACCAGCCAGGATCGCGGGGGGAAGTACCTCGAACCGGTGATCCTGGATCGGGCGGCGGCGCTGCGCCAGATCAACGACAACCAACTCAGCGCCGTCCTCATCATCCCGCCCGGGTTCACGCGCCATTACCTGACCGGCAGCCAGCGGGTGAACCTCGAGTTGATCAAGAACCCGGCCCAATCGATCCACCCGGCCGTGCTCGAAGAACTCCTGGGCGCGGTGGTCACCGCCTTGAACGCCCTCTCGCGCAATTTCCAGTCCGAGTTTCCGGACTGGCAGGCGGTTTTCGAAGGCCACCGCGACTACCACCAGGTCGCCGCCCTGATCGAGCGCGCCGGCCGCAAACTGGAGGCGGCACGCCAGTTTGTCGATCCGCCGCTGGTCAGCTACGAAAAACCCAAACCGGCCAAGGCAGCACCGGCCGCCTCGGGCGCGGGCCGATCCCGGCCCGGCCCGGCCTTCAACCTGTTCGCCTACCTGCTGATCGGCATGGGCGGCATGTTCCTGCTCTTCCTCGCCAACAACGGCATGAATGACCTGCATCGGGAATTGCGCCTCCGCACCTTCGACCGCTACCAGAGCCTGCGGCAGGACCTCTGGCCCTTCGTGGCTGGCAAAGTCCTGTTTACCGTCGTGCTCCTGGGCTTCAGCGCCCTGGTCCTGTTCGGCGGCGGGGCAGTCCTCTTCGCCATCCAATGGCGACACCCGCTCAACCTGACACTCCTGACGCTGGCCTATGCCTGGTTCGCCGCGGGCCTCATGGCGGTGCTGGTGGCCCTGGTCCCCGACGAACGCCGCGCCAACACGCTCAACAGCATCGGCGGGATGCTGCTGGGCCTGGCAGGAGGCTGCGCGTTTCCAACGCAGCAATTGCCTCCCTTGCTTCGCGATCACCTCAGCCCGCTGCTGCCAACCTTCTGGTTCACCGAATCGGCCCGCGCCCTCCAGGCCGGCGACGGTCACCTGGCCTGGGCCGTCGGGTTGCTCAAGCTGCTCGTGGTCAGCGCGGTCTTGATCGGGCTGGCGGCCTGGTTGCTTCGCCGACGCGTCACCGCCGGCCGGCGCGCATGAAGTCCATCCTGGTCATCGGCCACAACGATCTCCGGCTCTTCTTCAAGAGCAAGGCCGCTTACGTCTGGCTGTTCGCCGTGCCGTTGATGTTCGTCTATTTCGTCGGCGCCGTGAATCGCGGCCCAGGCGACCCGGCCAACCGCAAGCCCCCGGTGCTGGTCGAGAACCTGGACACGAATTTTCTCGGGCGCGTGTTCCTGGACGAGCTGGGCGCCCAGGGCATGTGGCTCCTGGATCCGACCAATCGCGGTTCGGCGGCGCGCACCGTCCGCATTCCGCCAGACTTCACCCGCAACGTGCTCCAAGGCAAACCGACCAAAGTGGAATACGCCGAGCGCGAGGATTCCGCCGAAGCAGATGCCGCGCTGCTGGAGCTGCGGCTGGTGCGCGCCCTGATCGCCCTCAATAGCCACCTGCTGGAAACAGTGACCAGGTTCGGACCGCTCGAGCGCCTGACCGAGAACGAACTTCGACAAGCGATGAACAGACCGGACCCGGTCACGCTCAACGCCCATTTCGCCGGCCGCCACCCCGTGCCGGCGGGATTCAATTTCTCCGTCCCCGCCATCCTGGTGATGTACCTGATGATGAACCTGCTGATCTTCGGCGGGGCGACGCTCGCCGCCGAGCGCCGCAACGGCGTGATCAAGCGGCTGATGGTCTATCCGGTGACGCACGCCGCCGTTGTCCTGGGCAAAATCTACGGCCTGCTTTTGCTCGGCGCGGCGCAAACGCTGTTTCTCCTCGCGGCCGGGAAGTATGCCTTTGGCGTCAACGTGGGCGCCAACTTGCCGGGAGTGATCCTGGTCCTGCTCGAGTTCTCCTGGGTCGCCGGGTCGCTGGGCGTGCTGGCCGGCTCGCTCCTGCCCGCCGAGGACCGGGTCGCCGGGATTTGTGTGCTGGCTAGCCTGTTGATGGCGGCGCTGGGTGGTTGCTGGTGGCCGCTGGAATTGGCGCCACCGGCGCTTAAGGCAGTCGCCTTTTGCCTGCCGACGGGCTGGGCGCTCCAGGCGCTCCATCAGCTCATCAGCTTCGGCGGCGGCCTGGGCGCAACGGTCAAACCGCTCCTGGTGCTGGCCGCTTACGGCGTCGGCGCCAACCTGCTCGCCGCCCGCTTCTTCCGCAGTTGACCCGCCAAAGGGGTCAGTTCTTATTATTGACTACTCCTGCGCGCTTGAGTAGCTGATACTAGGAACCGACCCCTGCCCGACAAGTTCAGCCGCCGGCGGTGTCTTTCAGCAGCTCGTCGGTCCACCGGTCGAGCGTTTCATCACCCGGCGAGCCGGGCGACTTGTGACGGATGACACACTTGGAAAACGGTTAATTGCCAAGTGCGGACTCGCGATCCGGCTCCGCGGGAATGTGGGTGATGTAACGGCGCTCGTCGCCGGGCCGCGGGAAGATCAGCTTCTCTTTGTTGCCGATCTTCGCCAGGGCCACCGGCGTGTTGGGGAACAACGCCAACAACTCGTCGTCGGTCAGCACCTGGATTTTGCTGGCGGGGCTGGAGGCGACCGCTGCCGGCAGTGGCTTTGGATGGTGTGACAAACGTCCAACCGCGATGACCGCCAGCAGCCCCGTCACCAGCACGAGCGAGGCCCGGCCCACCCTCCGAACAATCCGGCGCCGGCGCAGAATCCGGCCGCCCGCCGCGAGCACCGCCGCGCGGCCGGACGCAATCCCGTCGGCTGCGAACAGATCGCGGATCAATTCCTTTTGCTCAGGGTTCATTCTTCAGTTCTCGAACGATGCGCTGTCGCAACTTGTCGCGCAACCGGTCCAACCGGCCGGCGACGGACTTGACGGTGACGCCGAGGTCTGCGGCGATTTCCTGTTGCGTGCGACGCTCGAAATAAAACCACTCGACCAGCCGTCGGCCTTCCGGCTCCAACTCGTCCAGCGCCGCTTCGAGGGCGTGCTCGAGTGGTCGGTCCACCGCCGGCTCCGCCGCGGTCTCCGGCACCGCGCCGAAGCTGAACAGCTTGGCCTCGCGCTGAAGCCGGCGGTATTACTTGGCGATCAGTTGGCGAGCCACTCGCGCCAGCCAGTTCCAGACATGCGCCTCAGTGCGGACTGGCCGCAGTTTTGCCGCCGCCGTCAACATCACCGACTGCACCAGTTCGTTCGCTGTCAGCTCATCACCGCGGGTCAGGACAATGAGGAATCGGAACAGGCGATCCCGGTAACGATCGAAGAACTCGCGGAACGCAACTTCGTCCCCTGCCGCGACGCCACGGGTCAACCGCACAATGACCGGATCCGCCGCGTCGTTCGCGGGCGGGCCGGATTCGGTCGAGCGCACGACGACGTTGGCGGTGGCAAGTTCGCCCACCGGGGAAGTTAAAACGGAGACGTTCGCCTGCACGGTTGATACTTTGACCGGCCAGGCGGGTGGCTTGTTCGAGAGATTTTCAAACGGCGGTCAAAACATGACAGGCGCCTCAAGAACGGTGACCACGTCACCCGGTTGAAGCCATATCATCTTGGCCGGGTCCTTCGTCGCCACCAGGTCCTGCCACTTGAAGGTTCGCTTCTGACCTCCGCGGGTGAGTTGAATCACGTCCTGGTTGGCGAACTTGGTGAAGCCGCCCGCCTTGTTGATGGCTTCCACCAGGGTCATTTTCCCAACCCCCTGGAGCACGAAATCACCGGGATTCTCGACCGCGCCCGTGACTCTCACCGAAGGGATCTCGTCCTCCGGGCCTTTCGCGGCTCGGGCATCCTGCGCCGCCTGCTGAAGCAGGGCCTTCAAAGTCTGCCCCGCAAATTCAAGTTGGGCCGCGGTGCCGGAGAGAACGAGGATGTCAGTGGGTTGGTGCAGTTTCACGACGAAGCGCCCGGAACCTTCGTTGGGTCCGTCCGCCGTCACAATTTCGGAAAGCGTTTCCGCAATTCTCCCGATCGGCCACTTCGACGAGACAAAATTGCCGACATATACGACTTGCTGCTTTGGTTCAGCTTTCTTCTCAGCCGGTCGCACGCCCGCCGGAGATTCGACCTGCCGCAACACCGCGGTCGGTCGGTTGCCGTTATTGACGAGAATCCATCTCAACGGAAGCCCTTGAGCGTTGAAAAGCTGGTTCATGGCGGCAAATATTTCCTCCGCCGTCACGTTCCGCAGTCCCAGGCTTCCAGGGTTCGTCGAAGTGGTCTCTTCAACCTCGGGCACCACGATGTCAAATTCATCTTGAAACTCGTGTTGAAGCATCCGGGCAATGCTGATAACCGGTGTCCCGCCATAACCTATTCGCGGAACCACTTGGTCTGGGCCTTTCCAGTGCGCTTCGTTCGGGCCGTATGGCGCCCCGGCAATGTGGCCGGTGTCCTTGATGTCGGCCGACGCGGCCAACTCGCCTTTCGGCGGTGCAACAGCCGGGGGGGGTTCCGGCGGTTTCGGTTCGCCGCCGAAGAGTGGAAGGGCGACCGTCACCAAGCCGAGCACAACGCAGACCCAGAGCACTCCGGCCGGTAGGGCGGCGCTGCCGCGCCGCCGTCGCAACCACGCCCGACCTCGACCCCACTCAGGGACGATGAGGTCCCGATTGTACCGTAGCAGCCGACGTGAGGCGGCTCTGACTTCTCCGCGGCGACAACTGAGCGGACTCACGTCCGCTGCTACGCGATTACCCCGTGAGTTCCGTGCAAAGCATTGGAGATCCGCAGACCGACTCTCATGCGAAGCCGGTGCCCGAAGGGCTGGGGGATTCATGGCAAGGCCCCACCGGGAATTTGCGACCATTGGTTTCATAGGCAGGCTAACAGGTTCCGATCATGTTCTCTCCACCCCGCATTAGCCGCGGCGCCGGGAAATTCCCCGATTTATCTTGCGGGTCAAATCTTCAACCGCGCGCCCGGGTGCCACTCTCTGGCGGTCCGGCGTGCAATTTTCCAGCACCTATGTGACATACTGACCAGACCCTGGGATAGAATACAGTTTGTGGCGTCGCTTTTGGCTTCTGGCTAGGCGCCAGACCGGGAGTGTATCCCAGCG
>JAGWYX010001008.1 GCA_018969165.1 Verrucomicrobiota bacterium | reverse complement strand
GCCCCGGGGGCCCTGACCCGGCTGGTGGACATGGGAGTCGAGCCGTATCTGGTGGCCTCGTCGCTGGAGGCGGTCCTGGCCCAACGGCTGGTGCGCGTGCTGTGCGAGCATTGCAAGGAGCCTGACCATTCGCCGGCCTCGCAGGCCTTCAAGGAGCGGGTCGGCATCCCGGCCAACGCGACCATCTACCGGTCGGTCGGTTGCCGCGAGTGCCGCCAAACCGGGTTCTACGGCCGGCACGCCATTTTCGAGTGGATGGACACCGACAACGAAATTCGCCAATTGATCCTTAAGAACGCCTCGAGCGACCTGATCCGCGACGCGGCGATCCGGGCCGGTCTGCGGACGCTCGCGCAGGATGGCTGGCGCCTGGTCCGCCTGGGCATCACCACGGTCGAAGAAGTCCTGAGCGTGACCACCGCCAAGGAGGTCGCGCGCACCACGCAGGCCGTCGTCGAGGGCGCCGCCGTCAAACCCGCGCCGGCCAGCCTGGCCGCCGGCCGGCATTGAACTGCATGCCTGTCTTTTTATATCGAGCCCTGCAGGCCGACGGCGGCATCGCCGAAGGCCAGCTTGAGGCGGCTGGCCGTCACGAGGCCTTCCGGCAGATGGAGGGCCTGGGGTTGCGGCCGGTCAGCCTCGCGGAGAAGGCCACCGACGCGCCGGCAAAGGGGTCGCCGGTGCCCAACGTGCTGGCGGGATTTTCACTCCGGGGCAAGTCGCGCAAGATTTCGGACCGGATGCTGGAGAATTTTACCCGGCTGCTCTCCAGCCTGCTGGCCGCGGGGGTGCCCTTGAGCCGGGCGCTGGTGATACTTTACAAGGAAGCCGCCAATCCGGCGGCGCAGGCCAAGTGGAAGGAAGTCCACGACCTGGTGATCGACGGCATGTCGCTGGCCGACGCGATGGCCAAGTCGCCGGAGGTTTTCCCGCGGGTGTATGTGGCGATGGTGCAGGCGGGGGAAACCGGCGGATTCCTGGATCTGGTGCTGGCGCAGATCGCCGACTTCCAGTCGCGCGAAAAGGAACTCAAATCCAAGGTGATGGCGGCGATGCTGTATCCGGCGATCCTGCTGGTGCTGGCGCTGGGGGTGCTGGTGTTTTTGCTGACGTTCTTTATCCCGCGGTTCCAGGTGATTTTTTCCGGCCTGGGCGCGGCGCTGCCGACGCCGACCCAGATTGTGCTCGGGGTCAGTCATATCGTGCGTGCTTACGGTTTGTTTGTCGGGGTAGGGCTGGTCTTGGTGGGCATTTTTGTCCGCACGTGGTTCACCTCGGAGAAGGGCCGGCGGATTTGGGAAGGGTTGGTGCTGCGCGTGCCGATGGTCGGTCCGCTGGTGGCCCAGTTTGCCATGGCGCGGTTCTGCCGGATGCTGGGCACGCTGCTGGGGGCGGGCGTGCCGCTGGTCCAGGGGCTGAACGTCGCCCGCAAATCCATCGGCAACCAAATCCTTGTGGACGCCGTGTCTCAATCCATCGAGCGGGTGCAGGAGGGGGGGCAGTTGGGCGCCAGCCTGGGCTCCTGCCGCGGACTGTTTCCCGGTTCGGTGCTGGAGATGATCTCGGTAGCCGAGGAGAGCGGCAAGCTGGACGCCGAACTGGTCCGGATCGCCAACGTGACCGAAGGCGACCTGGACCGCGAGCTCAAGACGGCGGTGGCGTTTGCCGAGCCGTTGATGCTGTTTTTCATCGCCGCGTTCATCGGGACGATTTTCATCAGCATGGTGCTGCCGATCTTCACCATGCAGGAACACATCAAGTAAACCGTGCGCATCCCTGGTTGGAACGACAAATGAAATTACTGGTGGTTTCGACATTGGTTCTCGTCAGCGCGGCTTTGACGTGCAAA
>JAGWYX010001007.1 GCA_018969165.1 Verrucomicrobiota bacterium | reverse complement strand
GATTTCTTTCCCAGCGTCGATGCCGGGCACCTCCGGTTGCACTTGCGGGCGCGCACCGGCACGCGCATCGAGGAAACCGCCAAGCTGACCGACGAAGTCGAGCAGGCCATTCGCCGCGAGATTCCGGCGGCGGAGCTCGAGGGCATGCTCGACAATATCGGCATTCCCAACAGCGGCATCAACCTGTCCTATTCGAACTCGGGCCTGATCGGGACCGGCGACGCCGACGTGCTGATTTCGCTGAAACCGCGGCATGCGCCGACGGCGTTCTACGCGCGCCGGCTGCGGCACCGGTTGCCCCGGCAGTTTCCCGGCACGACCTTCTATTTCCTGCCGGCCGACATTGTCAGCCAAACCCTCAACTTCGGCCTGCCCGCCCCGTTCGACATTCAGATCGTCGGCCGCAACCTGGCCAAGAACCGGGTCGTCGCCGGTCGCCTGGCGGACTGGATTCGGCGCGTTCCCGGCGCGGTGGACGTGCGGGTGCAGCAACCGTTTGACGAACCCAAGGTTCACCTGGACGTGGATCGGACCAAGGCGGCCGAGGTTGGGCTGAACGAGCGCGAGGTGGCCACCAGCGTGTTGCTGACGCTCAGTGGCAGCGGCCAGACCCAACCGGCTTACTGGTTGAACCCGGCCACGGGCGTCAATTATCTCCTGGCCGCCCAGGCGCCCCAGCGCGACATCGATTCGCTGGCGGCCATCGCGAACATCCCCGTGACCAGCGCGCGCAGCAACTCGGCCCAATTGGTCGCCAACCTGGTCAAGGTCAGCCGGGCGGCCGGCATGCCGGTCGTCTCCCATTATGATGTGCAACCGGTCATCGACGTCTATGGCGGGGTCGCCGGACGAGACCTGGGTGGGGTGTTGCGCGCCATCCGGCCGCTGGTCCAGCGGGCCGAGGGGGATTTGCCGCGCGGCAGTTGGATCACCCTCCGTGGGCAGGCCGAAACAATGCAGCGCTCGTTCAACGGGCTGGGAGCGGGGCTGCTTTACGCGATCGTCCTGGTCTATCTGCTGCTGGTGATCAACTTCCATTCCTGGTCGGACCCCTTCATCATCATCACCGCCTTGCCGGGCGCCTTGGCCGGTGTCCTTTGGATTCTATTCCTGACCCAGACCACCCTGAGCGTGCCGGCCTTGATGGGGGCGATCATGAGCCTGGGCGTCGCCACCGCCAACAGCGTGCTGGTCGTCGCCTTCGCCCGCCAGAACCTCGAACACGGTCTGGACGCGGCCAGTGCGGCGCTGGAGGCCGGGGTCAGCCGCTTGCGCCCGGTGATGATGACGGCCCTGGCGATGGTCATCGGCATGGTCCCGATGGCATTGGGCCTTGGCGAGGGCGGCGAGCAGAATGCCCCGCTTGGCCGCGCGGTGATCGGCGGACTGGCCTTTGCCACGATTGCGACCCTGTTCTTCGTCCCGGTGGTGTTCAGCGTCGTCCACCGGCGGCGCCCGGTGGAATCGACGGCGGAGGGCCTGTTGTTGTCCGGCGCCGCGGACTCGGCCCCGACTTCGATTTGATGAACCTGAGCATGAATTCGATTGAACCTGGAAAGACGGCTTTGAGTTCGGTCCCGACCCCCAGAGCGCGACCGGGCGCGCCGCCCGGGCCGCTGCCCAGTCGTCCACGCTTGGGCCGATGGTGGCTGGCGGTTGCTCTGCTGGTGGCCGCGGGGCTCGTGGCCGGGCTGTGGCCGCGCTGGCGACAGGGCGCCACCTTGCGGCGCGACAGCATCGACCTGGGCGTGCAATACGTCAGCGTGGTCCACCCACGACCCAGCACCAACCAGACGGAGTTCATCCTGCCCGGAGAAGCGCAACCCTTCATCGAAGCCCCGATCTATGC
>JAGWYX010001006.1 GCA_018969165.1 Verrucomicrobiota bacterium | reverse complement strand
GTCTCCACCCCGGTTCTAGGCGCGCTGACCAAACCCGTCCGTGACCCGTCCGATGGCCTGAAGTTGGGGATCACCACCTACACACTGCGCCAGTTCACGCTCGATCGGGCGATCGCCATGATCCAGCAGGCCGGCGTCAAATACGTTTCCTTAAAAGACATGCACCTGCCGCTCAACAGTTCGCCCGAGGAGCGGCAGGAAGCCCGTCGCAAGCTCGAAGCCGCCGGCTTGGTCCTGATGGGCGGCGGTGTCATCTATCTCAAGAATGACCAGGCCCAGATCCGCCAGGCCTTCGACTACGCCCGGGACGCCGGCATGCCGACGATCATCTGCAGTCCGGAACCGGAGGCCCTCGATACCGTCGAGCGTTTTGCCCGGCAGTACCAGATTCGCATCGCCATCCACAACCACGGGCCGGGAGACCGGCGCTATCCTTCCCCCTACGACGTCTGGCGGATGGTCAAGGACCGGGACCCGTTGCTGGGTTTATGCCTGGACGTGGGGCACACGGTGCGGATCGGGGTGGACCCGGTGCCTGCCATCCGGCATTGCGCGCGGCGCCTGTACGATTTTCACATGAAGGACGAGTCCAAGGCCGCGCCCAATGGCCAGCCCGTTCCGGTGGGTCGTGGCGTCATCGACATCGTTGGCGTGTTGCGGGCCCTGCTCCACATCCGGTACGGCTACGACGTCGAGTTGGAATACGAGGCGCACGCGGACGCGCCCCTGCCCGGAATGATCGAATCCTACGCCTATATCCGCGGCATCCTGGCCACGGTCTGATAATGACTTTTCGGCTTGCGGGCGGCAACCGGTTTGCAACACTGCCGCCATGACCGCCTCGCGCGCGTTCGAGATTCGCCACGCCACGCGCGCCGACCTGCCGGGCATCCTGGAGATTTACAACGACGCGGTGCTCAACACTACCGCGACCTACGATTATGAGCCGCAGACGCTGGAGAGCCGGACCGCGTGGTTCGACGACCACGTCCGCACCAGCCTCCCGGTGTTCGTCGCGGTGGAGGCGGCGGGGCGGGTGGTGGGCTGGAGTGCCTTGAGCCACTTCCACAACCGCTGTGGCTACCGGTTCACCGTCGAGAACTCGGTGTACGTGACGGCGGACCGGCGCGGACGCGGGATCGGCGTGTTGCTGATCCCGCCGCTAATCGACGGGGCGCGCGCGCTCGGCCTGCACACGATCATCGCGGTCATCGACGCCGCCAATGAGCCGAGCCTGCGGTTGCATGCGCGCTTCGGTTTCGAGCGGGTCGGTTATTTCAAGGAGGTCGGCTACAAGTTTGGGCGTTGGCTGGATGTCGTTTACATGGAATTGTTGTTGCGATAACCGCGTCAACGGGTGCGGGCGAGGGATGGAATCATGGATCGAACCGCGGGTTGTCGGGTGAACGTGTGTCGAAGTTTTGTCGCACGTACGACAAAACTTCGTCGCGGCAGAAGACCAGAAAGGACGGATGGGCTGAGGTCGTGGACCGCGGGCAAGGTCGCGCGCGACGGTTGGCCAGCGCGGCGACGCGGGTTCAGCGGAGCCGCAGGAAATTATTCAGGATGGTGCGCCCGTGCTCGGTGAGGATGCTCTCGGGATGAAATTGCAGGCCCCAGATCGGGTAGTCCTTGTGCCGCACCCCCATGATCTCGCCTTCGTCGGACTCAGCGGTGATCTCGAGGCAAGCCGGCAAGGTGTCGCGTTTGATGACCAACGAATGGTAGCGGGTCGCGTTGAACGGATTGGGCACCCCTTCGAACAGGTCGCGGCCGTGGTGTCGGATAGGCGAGGTTTTGCCGTGCATCATGCGGTAATTCACCACGACCTCGGCGCCGAACGTGTGCCC
>JAGWYX010000082.1 GCA_018969165.1 Verrucomicrobiota bacterium | reverse complement strand
CGGCCATTTTTGCTAGATCGGGGAGGAAGTTAGGTTAGGGCTTGTTTTTGGGCCTCATTTTGGCGTGTAAGGAAACCACCGCCAGTTTCTCCAAGCCGAGTCCGGTTGCAAATGATCGATGGATAGGCTTTGGTCTCGGGGGAGACCGGTGTTACGCGTCTGGCTGAGCCGGCTTAGATCGAAAAAATGGGGCCAAAAATCGGCTGTAAGGCCGTAAAAACGCCGTTAATTTTCCATATCCGCCTTGCATCCAGACGCTTGTCCCGGCGACAGCAGAGAACGACAACTTGCTTTTCTTGACCGCCGGGTTGGGCTACGGTGCTGGGATAGCTTGAAATTCCGGTCCTATGGCGAAGGCATGCATCAAAATCGTCGGCGTCCGACAGCATAACCTCAAGAACCTGACGCTGACGATCCCGCGCGACAAGCTGGTGGTAATCACCGGCTTGAGCGGCTCGGGCAAGTCGTCGCTGGCGTTCGACACCATCTACGCCGAGGGCCAGCGCAAATACGTCGAGTCGCTCTCGGCCTACGCCCGGCAGTTCCTGGACCAGTTGCAGAAGCCCGAGGTGGATTACATCGAGGGCCTGTCGCCGACCATCGCCATCGAACAGCGCAGCTCGGGGTCCAACCCCCGCTCGATCATCGCCACCACCACCGAGATTTACGATTACCTGCGGCTGCTCTACGCGCACATCGGCCAGCCCCATTGCCCGGTCAGCGGCCAACCCATCAGCCGCCAAACCACCACCGAGATCATCGACGCCTTGCTGGCCCTGCCGACCCGGACGCGGCTGATGCTGCTGGCGCCGGTCGTGCAGGAGCAGAAGGGCGAGTTTCGCGACGTGCTCGAGCGCCTGGCCCGCGAGGGCTTCGTTCGCGCCCGCGTGGACGGCGAGCTGGTCGAATTGGCCGGCAACGTGCGCGTGAAACTCGACCCTGCTGTGGCCCACATCATCGAGGTCGTGGTGGATCGCCTGGTGCTCGACGAAAAAATCCGCGCCCGCCTGGCCGATTCGGTCGAGATTGCGCTGAAGTGGGGGAGCGGCAAGCTCGTCGGGCTGCACCAGCCGCCGGGCACGGAAAACACCACGCGCTGGATCGAAACGTTCCATTCCAATCGGTATTACAGCCCGGCCACCGGCTTGACGTACGAGCCGTTGACGCCGAAGCACTTTTCCTTCAACTCGCCGCAAGGGGCGTGTCCAGTCTGTCACGGGCTGGGTCAGAAGCTGGTGTTTGACGAGGGCCTGGTCGTGGGGGACCCGGAGCGCTCGCTCGAGCAGGGGGCGATCCTGCCGTGGCGGCGCGGGGGCAAGCGGATGGTGGTGTATTACAAGGGCCTCCTCCGGGGGGTGGCGCAGCACTATCAGCAAAGTCTGGAGACGCCGTTCCGCGCGTTGCCGGAGGAATTCAAGCGCGCGCTGCTGTGGGGATCGGGTGAAACGGAGATCGAGTTTAATTTCTGGCGCGCGGGCAAGTCGTCCAAACTCAGGCGCCCGTTCGAAGGCGTGATTCCGAATCTCGAACGGTTATATCGCGAGACCGAGAGCGAGTTTACGCGGAACCGGTTGAAAAGTTTCATGAGCCCGCAGCCGTGCGATGCGTGCGGAAGCCGCCGGCTCAAACCCGAAATCCTCGCGGTCACCCTGGGCAGTGACGTCCCCATTCCGCATTCCGCATTCCCCTCTCCGCGGTCAACCGTTCCCGGCTGGTCGATCATGGACCTGTGCGCGCGGACGGTCGAGGAGGTGGACCAGTTCTTTACGCGGCTGCAGTTGACGGAATTTCAGCAGAAGATCGCGGGCGAGGTGATTCGGGAAATCCGCTCGCGGCTCCGGTTTTTGCGGGATGTCGGCCTGGGTTACCTGACGCTGGATCGGGAGAGCGGCACGCTCAGCGGTGGCGAGGCTCAGCGCATCCGGCTCGCGAGCCAGATTGGCGCCGGGCTGGTGGGGGTGCTGTATATCCTGGACGAGCCGAGCATCGGTTTGCACCAGCGGGACAACGCGCGCCTGCTGGCGACACTCGAGGGGTTGCGCGACCTGGGTAATTCGGTCCTGGTGGTCGAGCACGACGAGGAGACGATCCGGCGGGCCGATCACATCATTGACCTGGGTCCGGGTGCCGGCGTGCACGGGGGCGAGTTGGTCGCGGCGGGGACGGCCGCCGAGATCATGGCCAACCCGCGGTCGCTGACGGGACGCTATCTGAAGGGAGAACTGTCGATCCCGGTGCCGCGGCGGCGCGTGAAGCCATCGTCGGCGCGCGGCTGGCTGGAGGTGCTCGGGGCGCGCGAGAACAATTTGCAGGACATCGACGTCCGGTTCCCGCTGGGGACGTTGACCTGCGTGACCGGGGTCAGCGGTTCCGGCAAGAGCACGCTGGTGGACGACATCCTACGGCGCGCCTTGTTCCGTCAGTGGTACGGTTCCAAGGAGCGGCCCGGGGTGCACCGCGCCCTGCGGGGGGCGCAGCAGCTCGACAAGGTGGTGGTGATCGATCAGGCCCCAATCGGCCGGACCCCGCGCAGCAATCCCGCCACTTACACCGGCATGTTCAATCACATCCGCGAGGTGTTCGCCCGGCTGCCCGGGGCCAGGATTCGTGGTTACGACGCCGGCCGGTTCAGCTTCAACGTCAAGGGCGGGCGCTGTGAAAAGTGCCAGGGCGACGGCCTGCTCAAGATCGAGATGCACTTTTTGCCGCCGGTGTATGTGACGTGCGAGGCGTGCAACGGCCGGCGCTACAACCGGGAGACCCTCGAGATCACTTACAAGGGCAAGAACATCGCCGATGTCCTGGCCCTGACGGTGGACGAGGCGGTCGAGTTCTTCCGGGCGGTCCCGCAAATCCACGAGCCGTGCCTGACGTTGGCGGAGGTCGGGCTGGGCTATTTGGGGCTGGGGCAATCGGCGACGACGTTGAGCGGTGGGGAGGCGCAGCGCATCAAGCTGGCCGCCGAGCTGAGCCGCAAATCCACCGGGCGCACCCTCTATATCCTTGACGAACCCACCACGGGCTTGCATTTTCACGATGTCGCCAAGCTGCTGGAGGTGTTGTTCAAGCTGCGCGACGCGGGGAACACCATGTTGATCATCGAACATCACCTGGATATCATCAAGAATGCCGACTGGATCATCGATTTGGGACCCGAAGGCGGGACCGGCGGGGGGCGGGTAGTGGCAACGGGAACGCCCGAGCAGGTCGCCGAATGTGCCGCGAGCCACACCGGGCGGTTTTTGAAACCAGTTTTGGCGAGCACCACGCGCAAAGATTTTACCATGGCCGCTTGACACATGAGCGCGTTGCCTTTCAGGTGGGCCCGACTGGCGTTGGTGGTGCTGCTGGGGAGCTGCTGGTCGGCGAGCGTCCGGGCCGCCAGCCCGGTTGAGAACCGGGCCTTTGATGCCGCCGCGCGGTCGTTCAACGACGGCTTCTACTCGCGGGCCGAGCGGGAGTGGGGCGATTTCGTCCGGCAATTCCCCAACGCGGATCGACTGGCGCAGGCGGTGCTTTATCAGGCCCAGGCCCGGTTTCACCTCGGGAAATACGACGCGGTGGTGGACCTGTTGAACGGCCGTCTCGCCCAGGCCGGCAAACTGGCCGATCAATATTGGTACTGGATCGCGGAGGCGCAGCTTCAGCGCGGCCAGACCGCTGCCGCCGCCGTGGCTTACGCGCGGGTCGCCCGCGACTTCCCGCAATCGCCGCTGCGGTTGCGGGCGGCTTATGGGGAGGCGATCGCCTGGTTCAAGGCCGGCGACCCGGCCAAGGCCCTGGAGCGGTTGCGGCAGCCCGATGGCGCGTTTCAGCAGTCGGCCCGCACCCAGCCGCACGCTGAATTTGTCGGGCGTGGCGAGTTGCTCGCCGCCGAGGTGATGTTCGAGCAGAAGGACAATGCCGGCGCCGCCGAGGGGTTACGGCGACTCGACCGCGCCCGCCTGCCCGCGGAATTGCGCTGGAAGGCGGATTACCTGACCATCCAGCTTCAACTGGCCAACCGCCAGCTCGAGCCGGCCTTTGAAGGCGCGACCAACCTGATGGCTTGGACGGTGTCGAACGGACTCCGCACCCTGCAGGAGCAGACCGTCGCGTTGCAGGGTGACATCCTTCAGAAACTCGGGCAACCCGACGCCGCGATCCGGACCTACACGAATAATCTGGCCGCGGACGTGCCGCCCGAGCGGCAGCGGCAGGCGCTGCTCAAGATCATCGAGCTGTCGCTGATCCAGGATCGGGGCACGCAAGCCATCGAGTGGCTGGAAACCTTCGTGCGCGAGCGTCCCAAGGACCCGAACCTGGACCTGATTCGGTTGACCCTCGGGGAGGTGCAATTCAAAGCGGCCGCGGCCTTGCGGGGCACGAACGCGCCCGCGTCGGTGGCGCCGCCCGCCGCGACGAACTGGCTGGCGCACGCCCTTGACCAGTTCGACGAGGTGATCAAGAACTACGCGCAAAGTCCGCTGGTGGGCAAGGCCTGGTTGGACCGGGGCTGGTGTCTTTGGGAGGAAGGCCGGTTCGCGGAGAGCGCGCCAGCCTTCCAGGAGGCGGCGGAGCGCCTGCCGGTGTCGGAGGACCAGGCCGTGGCGCGGTTCAAATGGGCCGACGCCCAGTTTCAGTCCGGCGATTTTGGCGGGGCGGTCACCCATTACCAGCAGGTGCTCGATTACACCGGGGCGGTCCCGAGTCTGCCATCCACGTTCTTCGAGCAAGCCCTTTACCAACTGGCCCGCGCCGGGATCCGGTCCGGCAACCTGGCGGCGGCCACCAATGCCCTGACCCAAATCCTGGCACGTTACCCGGACAGTTATTTCTGTGACGACAGCCTGTTACTGGTCGGACAGGACTTGAACCGGCGGGGCAAGCCGGCCGAGGCCCGGGCGGTCTTCGCCGATTTTCTGAAGCGCTACCCGCAATCGCCGTTGGCGCCCGAGGCGCAGTTGGCGGTCGCCCGCACTTATGTGCGCGAGGGGGACCTGGGGCGCGCGATCCAGCAATATGACTCGTGGGTGGGCCGCTTCACCAACAACCCGGCCTTGGCGCTGGTCGAGTTCGACCGCGCCTGGTTGACTTACGAGGCGGGCCGGCAATCCAACGCGGTCAACCTGCTCACTCATTTCGTCACCCGTTTCCCCACCAACACCAACGACCCGCTGGCCCTTTACCTGGTGGGCAATTATTACTTCGATCAAGGTGATTTCGCCAACGCCGAACTCAACTACCGGTTGCTGAGCCAGAACACGAACTGGCCCGTGTCGGACCTGACCTTCGAAGCCCTGCTAATGGCCGGCCGCACCGCCTTTGCCCGCGGCGCCTTCGAGGACGCCCGCCGCTATTTCCTGAGTGTGATCAACGACCTGCATACCCCGCCGGACTTGCTCGCCGAGGCCTATTTCTACCTCGGTGACACCACGGTCGAGGCCCCGGCGCGGGACGCGGCCCATGCCACGGAGAAATACAAGGAGGCGATCAGCAGTTACTCCAAAATCCCGCTGACCAATCACCTGGCGCCCCGGGCCCTGGGGCGCAAGGCCGATTGTTACCTCCAGCTATCCGACTACGATCGCGCCGCCGAGTTCTACACCGAGGCGATGCGCTCCTCGCTGGCCGACGTGGCCACGCGCAGCCAAGCCGAGGTCGGGCTCGGCCTGGTCGCCGAAAAGCAGGCGCCGGGACGGCCGGCGGCCGAGCAATCCCAGCTCCTGGGCCGGGCTTTGGATCATTACCTGAACGTCCTCTACGGCACCAACCTCCGGGATGGGGAAAAGGCCGATCCCTACTGGCTGGGACAGGCGGGCCTGGCGGCCGGGCGATTGCTCGAGCGCCAGGAAAAATGGGACCTGGCCGCCAAAGTTTACGCCCGATTGCTGGACCTGCCGCCCCTGCGCCGGGCCGCCGAAAGCAAAATCGCCGCGCTGCAAACGCATCTGGACCAGGACAAAAAGTAGCCCTTGAGTTTGACACCGCGCCAGGAGCGCGCTAATTTCTGGCGTCGTCAACTCTATGAGCAGTGCCGCATCCACCGACGCCGTCGTCAATCTTACCGCGACTGCGGCCGAACAAATCCGTGCATTGCTGGCGCGCGCGCCGGAGAATGCGGGCAAACACCTCCGGCTCTATGTCGAGGCGGGCGGTTGCTCCGGCATGAAGTACGGGATGGTGTTCGACGAGAAACGCGAGCGCGATCTCACGACGGAGGCGCACGGCGTCGCGGTGCTGGTCGATGCGGTCAGCGCCGAATATTTGCGGGGAGCGGTGGTGGATTATAGCGACGACCTGAACGGGGGCGGATTTAAGATCACCAATCCACAGGCCCGGCAGTCGTGTGGTTGCGGTCGTTCTTTCGAGGCCTGAGCTGGCAATCGCCCGCGCGGGCTAACAAACGCCGTTCCGTGCGATGCGGAACGGCTTTTTTGTTTTCTCGCCGTTTTTCCACGTGCCCCAGCCGCGCAACTTGTTGCGAGTCAACACTAATATTTAATGTTTGTCAAGAACCGGTTCTGCACGAGGATTTTGGAACAAGCCAAAAGAGGGGCCAAAAGTGTACCGAATTGTACCGAAAGCCGGGCTCGTTTGGTCCCCGAAAGCGGGTACTCGGGGCGGGCGATGCATGCAGGGAGGCTGGGATTGAGTCCCTGTTTGACGCCGCGGAAACTTATTATTGCGCCGCGCGCGGCCGACCGCCGATTATTGTTGCCTCTTTGGCCGGCCTGACGGCGAAAACATGGAAAACTGCCCTGTTTCCCGACCGCGCCAAAAAGTAATCCCCAAATCCAGAATTTCCGCCATCCAAAAATCGGTGCGCGCTGAGGCGTGTGCGCCGTGGGCGGTTCGCGGCGATTCTCGTTGACGGGCGGGCGGCAATGTCTACGTCCGCGGTATTTTCAAACATTAGTTATGATTTTGCGAGAAAAATGGCGCGTGCAAATTAGCTTATGCACCGGCTCCTGACGCCAGCGGAGTCGGTATTTTCCGACAAAATGCCCGCGAATTAATCGCAAAAACAGTTGCCCGGCAAAATTGAGGATTGGCGCCCCGTAATCACGGCAGCCGGTGCGTTCCCGATCCTCGGCCCAATGGCGTCTCGACCACGAAGCGGAAATCGGCCTGCGGCAAATTAATTTCCAGCTGATTTTCGCCGCATTTTTCCCACCAAGCCAAAAAATCCGGGCCGGCCGCGTGCGTGGCTGACCCGAGGCGTAATGCGCGAGGCCGAGGCCACCCCGCGCTGTGGCCACGCTAGCGCCGCTGTGGGTTCGACTCATTTGCAGTTCACTCGCCAAAAACGGATCGCATTCCCGAAAGGTCCGAAAATCCGCAGAAATCTCGGGTCGCCGCCCATTTTCGCGATCAAAAACTTTTCCGATGGATTTTTGTATATTCACAAGCTGCTGATTACAAAAGGATTCAGATTGATTTCCGGGGTTTATTCGTGAGATTTCGCGCTCGCTTGCGAATTTCTCAATCTCCGCGCCTCGGACTTTGCGTTCTTGACCAGTGAGAAATCGTGGTCGCCGGCGTTTTGTCGGCGCGACTGCGGTAGTTAGGGTGCGCACGCATTTATGCGGGGCGCAGCGGCAGCGGAATGCCGAACAGGACCGTGAGACAGTTCAGGTTTTGCCGCCGACTCTCGGGATCGCCAGTCCTGTGGTGGTTTCCGCACCGAGGGTCGCGCGGCAGTTTTTTGCCGGCTTCGTCGGCGGAAGTAATATGAACGGATCGAGCGGAACGAGCCGACCCTACGACCGGGCGCTATGGTGGATCACCAACTGGGCACCGCGCGCGATCTCGGGGCACCGAGGGCACAACACGACGTACTATGTTGCCTGTCGCCTTGCGCATGGCTTTGGGTTGACCGGAGGTGAGGCGCGAGCTCTGTTGAGCCGCTACTCGGACTCTAAGTGCGACCCACCGTGGACCCCCCAGGAGCTGGACCACAAGCTGACTGACGCGCTGGCGGCTGAACCGCGCCAACATGGAGGAAATCACGGACGGGCACGGTCCTTTGGGCGAAAGTCGGCGCCCACCTTCCGGTGGACGAGAGGCTGGTAACAGCAACACTAACACAGGACTGGCACATGAAAGCGGACGTGAACACGGAACAGTCGACAGCCGCGGTCAGCAAGGTGTTGTCGTATTGGCGCGAACACGCCACTTTACGGGAGACGGAGGAGGAACTCGCGGCGGAGTCTGCCGTGCCTGTCCCGCCAGGGGACCCCGAAGGGGAGCTCAGGCTCCTGATGCGGAAGCTGTATGCTGCCAAGGAGCATATCAACCTCGTCGGTGAATACGTGCTTGACGGCAACAAATGCAAACCGACTGGACGCGGTCAAACCTTCGTCCGCGATGAACTGATCGCTCGATGGTCGTCGATTAGCCGAACGCTAAACCAAGGCGCAGGCGGATGGATGAGAATGAACCCGGTGAAGTCGCAGATTGAAATCGAACACGATATCGCGACCGCGAAACAGCGCGGCGATCAGGCGACCGCCAAAAAGCTGCTTGAAGCGAAGGGCATAACTGACCTTCACATCGCCGCCCACCGCTTTGTGCTGGTTGAAAGTGACGTTCTCCCGGTTGACCTCCAACTGCCCTTGCTGAGCGCGCTGATAGAGTTGCTGCCAATATCGGCCATTGTCTGGTCGGGACGGAGGTCCTATCAGGCTTGGGTGTTGGTCAGCGCAAGGGGTGCGGATACCTACAAGCGCTTCGTGTCGCGCCTGTTCGCTCTTCTGGAGCCACTTGGCATCGACCCGCATAATACGAACCCCTCGCGGTTGGCGCGTGCCCCAGGCTTGGACCGCAAACTCGACGGCAGGCCCCTGGACCGAAGGCAGCGTTTGATCTACCTCAACCCTGCCCCCGTGGTAAAGTTCCCGGCCGATCAACTGTTCGACGCCTTGCGAATCTTCCTGGTGGACGCGGGCGTCGCCGCGGCGAGTGTCACGACTGGCACAGGTGTCACGCCTGAGCCGAGTGTCACGAGTGGCCCGAGTGTCACGTGTCTCGACCAAGCACTCGAAAAGCCTTCGTTCCCGACGGAAGTACTACCTCATGTTATGGCCGATATTGTGCGTGCGGTGGCACGAGTGACGCGAACACCCGAGGCGCTTGCCGGCTGCACCGCACTCGGGGTGATGAGCGCAGCAGTCGGCCAAAGACTGGTTGTCCGTAGTCTTCCGGACCGTGTCACGCGCGGCAACCTGTTTATCCTGGCATCGGCCCTCAGCGGTACCGGCAAGACCGAAGCCTCGCAACCGGTTGCTGATACTCTCTTCCAGTTCGAGGCGGCGTGGATCGAGGACTGGAAGCAGAGGCAGCTCCCCCGTTTGCTCGCGGAGAAGGCAGCTATTGACGCCAAAATCAAACGGCTCAACGCGCGGCTTGCGAGGACCAATGGTGGAGATGACGACTTGTTGAAACCGGAGCTGGAGGAGGGACTTAGGGAGCTTGAAGCCTTGAAGAGCAAGCTGATGGAGCCGGCGCTCACGTGTGAGGATGTCACCAGCGAGCAGATCGCCCGCATCCTTGACCGGAACGGCGAGGCCACGTTCTCGTATTCGTCCGACGCTGGCACCGCCATGAACGTGCTCCTCGGACGCTACAGTAAACTCGATCGAACAGATGAAGGCATCTATGTCAAGAGCTATTCGGGTGATCGG
>JAGWYX010000081.1 GCA_018969165.1 Verrucomicrobiota bacterium | reverse complement strand
GATGTGGTCCTGGATTTCAGTTTTCACAACGCAACCGCGGCGGTGGCCGCCCTGTGCGCGGTGCACAAGAAGGCCCTGGTGATCGGCACCACCGGCCACTCCGAGGCCGAGCAATCCCAGATTGCCCCGCTCCAATCCCAAATCCCCATCGTCTGGTCCGCCAATTATTCCACCGGCGTCAACGCCCTCTTTTGGCTGACGCGCAAGACCGCCGAAATCCTCGGACCCGGCTTCGACCTGGAGGTGGTCGAGATGCACCACCGCTTGAAGCAGGACGCCCCCAGCGGGACCGCCCGGGCGCTGGCGGAAATCCTGGCGCGCGCGCGCGGCCAGGCCCTCGCCCAGGTCGCCCGGCACGGCCGTCACGGCATCACCGGCGAACGCCAGCCCGCCGAAATCGGCGTGCACTCGCTGCGCGGCGGCGATGTCGTCGGCGATCACACGGTCATCTTCGCCGCCAACGGCGAGCGGCTCGAGTTGACGCACAAGGCCTCCAGCCGCGAGACCTTCGCCAATGGCGCCCTGCGCGCCGCCCAGTGGGTCGTGCGCCAAAAACCAGGCCTCTACGACATGCAGGACGTGCTGGGACTCAAGTGAATCGCGGATTGTTGATTTTAGATTTCAGATTGGGGAGCGAACGCGCATGCGCCGCCCGTCGTCCATCGGCCAGCCGCCAGCCGTAACGGCGTACGTCGCTCTCGGGTCCAATCTGGGCGACTCGCGGGCGATGGTCCAGCGCGCCATCCGGCGGTTGCAGGAACTATCCGCTCAACCCCTGCGCGCGTCCTCCCTCTGGCAAACGTCGCCGGTGGATTGCCCGCCCGGCTCGCCGCCCTTCATCAATGCGGTCGTGGCCCTCACCCCCGGGCCCACCGAGGCCCCCGAGTCGCTGCGCCAAAAACTCCAGGCGCTCGAAGTCGAGTTTGGCCGAAAGCCGAACGTCGTGCGGAACGAACCGCGCCCGCTCGATCTGGACCTGATCGCGTTTGGCCATGAGCGGCGCTCGAGCCCGCATCTGGTCCTGCCCCATCCACGGGCGCACCAGCGCCGGTTCGTGCTGGCGCCGCTGGCCGAGCTCGCCCCGGACCTGGTGTTGCCCGGTCAATCTCGGACGGCCCGACACCTGCTCGAGCAACTCGATTCCTCGGAGGAAGTCCACCGGCTGCCGGATTAAACGGAGGCGCGACCGGGATCATCGGAGGGGACGGATCCTCACCGCGGGTCGTGGCATTCCCCCTTCCGCGACGGTGCAGGCAACAGGACATTGCCCCGGAACGGGCCGGAGCCAGCGCGATAGCGTCCTGGAGTGCGGCAGCCCTCTGCCGCTTTGCCCAAGGTCCAACAACACCCGAAAGCGCCAGCGGACGGGCGCACTCCAAAACCTGGCGCCCGTTCCGACGGTTCATGGGAAGGCCCTTGCGCGATGGCACATGCAACGGGGCCATGAACCGCGCGCGATTGGACCGCGGCTTGTCCCAAGCCGCAGCGCGTGCCGGGCCGCTGCGGGTTGAGGACAACCCGCGGTCCGGTTCATGGGAAGCCCGCGCGGTCCTCGACCGTACCTTGGGACCATCCACCGCTGGAGCCCATCGTTCGTCGTGCCGCCTTCAGGCGGTCCCGCGCTCCTGCGGGTTGAGACAACCCGCGCTCCGCAGCAAGGTTCATGGAGAGGCTCCGCTCGGGGCCGCGTTGGACCTCAGCCCCAGTCGCACAGTGCCTCGACGTGGGCCGCCGAGCCGTCGCGCAGCCAACCGTCCAATTGCGCCGGGTCCTTCAGTTGTTGACCGCGCAGTCGGGGCACGGCCAGGAACCGGCACTCGACCTCGGGCAAGGTCGTCATATCGCCCCACAACTTCTCGAACTGGGCTACCGGGAAGACGTCCTCCTGGCCGTGCCCCCACCGCTTTTTGACCTCCTTGAGGGTGACGTAGGTGGGCAGCCGGCCGGCCGCGTCGCGAATCGCCGACACCACCTTGGCCTCGTCGGCCAGGTCGCCACGCTCGAGCCGGAAAACCGCCAGGAGCCGGTCGAGATCGATCCAGGTGGTCATCGAGTTGTAGTACGCCAGGTCGAACTCGAGTTCCTCGCGAGGCAGGGCCAAACCCTCGACCAGGCGCGGCCGGCCGTTGACGCGCGCCAGACCGCCGCCCCGGTCTTCGAGCCGGCGGGTGATCACCTCGAACGAAAGGCAGGCCCTTTCCCGGAGATGCAGGCCGAGCAAGCCGGGTTCCAGAGCGGCCCCGAGCGTGTCGATGTTGTGCAGCAGCAAGTATCTTAACTGCGGTTGTTGTCCGAGCAACCGCGCCAGCACGCCGTTGCGCAATAGATTTGGGACCTCGTACCAATGACCCACCGGATGCAGACACTGACTGGGCACGTTGTCGGTGTAATCGCTGCCCTCGCCCAGTTGCCGTGCCCACTCGACGAGGCCGGCCCGCTGGCTTTCGCGAACTTTTTCGGCCTGCTCATCGAGACGTTGCTGGGGCATTTCCTCCCAGGCGAACCGCAAATCCCGCGCCATCGGCACCAGGCGCAATCCCACCGCCCGCCCCGGCGACAGGCACACCGTTCCAGGATAATCGTACTGGCGTCGGCGTTCGAGAAAGGCCTCCACGGGCGCGTGGGTCAAGTAGCTCGTCGTGATGATGACCGGCACCGCCGTCCCGCTCGCGCGCCCGACCCGCCGGGCCTTGGCCAGGTGAATCTCCAGGAACGTGCGGTGGCGTCCGCCTAGTTTGCAGAACGGATGGAGGGCCTTGACCACGCCGGCGCCCTGCGTCCAGCGACTGCCCAGCCCCGCGGCCAGCGTCATGACCGCGACCTCCCCGCGCGCCAGGGCCTCTCGGCCGAGTTCCACGCATTCAGGCGGCAGCCCCGCGGTCGCGTCCAGCACATCCCCGGACTCCACTTCTCGAATCTCGGCCAAGTGCGGTAGCCGGTTCTGGGCCAGCCCGATCCGGCCGGCCTTCAGGTCCGCTTGGATTTGCTCGTGCGCGGCGCGGTCGAATCCGTGGCGTTCGAGCAGGGCGGCCAGACTCTGTTCGCCGTCACCGCCGTCGGCCAGGCGCGGCAACAGGCGATCGAACAGTTTCTGGACCATGCCGCGCAATTCCGGCCGCGAGCGGGAGGCGCCACCGAGCTTGTCCAGCTCGGCGCGCCGTTGCGCCGGCAGTTGGCGCGCGTCGAGACGGAGCAAGCGGGGCAACGTCAGTGCGTAATAACCTTCTGGCAAGAGGGCGTTCGGCCCCTGCAACAGTTCGGCGTGAGTCCCGCGCTCGTTGATGGCAAAATCATAAACGACCGGTTCCATCGCGAACGGGAGCGCCTGCTGCAATTCCCGTTTTACCTCCGCCATCCTCTCCCCCAACCGATCCTGGGCCCGGGTCTTGGCCTCCGGCGCGAAGATAAAGCCCATCCCGCCGCCCGACATCCCGCCCAGCATCCAGAATCCCCAGAAGGCGTCTTTGAACTCATCGCGCACGCCGTCGATCAGGGCCTCCGTGAAATAATTGCTTGCCCAAGGAATGATCGTTTGGATCGGACCGACGAAGTTGCGGGTGGTGGCGGCGCCGATCGCGCGGGCGTCCTCGGCGCGCAAGGCCGCCAGAACTTCATCCAGGATTCCCAGGGCCTCCTGCCGCGCCTTCCAAGCTGCCTCCGACCGCAGCAGGTATTTCTCGGTAACCATTTCGAGAATGGGTCCGACGTTCTGCGCCATGCCCCCGTGGACCAGCACGAGGCTGTCCTGCAATCTCCGCCGCATCGTCGCCGAAACGGCCTGGTGATCCAGCACCTGGTGCCGGGGCATGAGCCGGCCGCGGCTGATGCCATGCTCGGGGTCCCCCTCCTGCGCCAATACACCCTCGATCAACTTGATCCCGGGCCATACACCACCCGAGTCCTGCCATCCGCCACCCGAGCCGCCGAGCCATTCACCCAGAATGGCGCGGGCCAGGACCAACCGGCGTTCCTCCTCCAGCAGCGGTCCCCGGAGCGACGACGCCTGGCCGGTGGCACGCATGCAGACGGCGATGAGCGACGCCAACAGGTTGGTGGACACGGCCAGGCGCGAGCCTTTAGGAATGTCGTTCACACAACTGACGATCTCCAGGCCGCGCCCCGCGCCCACCACGCGCGCCAGCAGCGCGGCCAGGCTTTGTCCAGAACCCTCGATCCCCGGCGGCACCAGACCCGCCGCGATCACCGCCGCCTTCAGCAATCCCAGGTAGTCCTTGCCAAAATCGAACACGTCCGCCAGGTGCGTCAGGTCCGTCGTCGCCCCCAAATCCACGCTGGTCAAGCGGAGCAACGGTTCGTCCAGAACCCGAAGGTAGGCCTCGACCGGCGGTCGCGGGTGCGGGTCGCGCCCTCGAACGGCCAGGTCGATCGATACGTTCAGAACTTGAGCGCCTTCCGGAAAATCCATTCCCAGGAAGAAGATGTCGCTCCAACCGCTGTGGGTCAGATCCATGCGCACTGGCGTCTGCTCCCGCAGGATCGGGTAGGTCCCATCCCGGGGATCGCGCGCGAGCAACTCAGGCCGGAGCCGGAGCGGCTGATCCGCCGGGTGCCCCATGCGGAACATCCATTGGTTGCCGCGCACGGATCGCACGCTGCGGCGCACCTGGTTGGCGAGGGTTTGGAAGCCGAGCCGGTGATAGGCCGCGGCCAGCGCGCTGGAGATCGCGTCGCTCGGGCCGTCGGCCGCTTGCGCGGCCAGGAACAGATCGATCGCCTCCTCGAAGCGGCGCTGCAGCAGATGCGCGTAACCAGGGAACGGGATCAACGCCCGCGCCCGGATACCGGCCTTCCGCGGCAGGTGGAACCGGTGCAGGGCGTAGAGAAAAAACAAGGCCCGCACCCGTTCGTAGAGGTTGTCGCTCTGGCGGCGGAACGCCTCGAGCGCGTTGGCCTCGGCCACCAACGTTGCCAGCGATGCCGTGCGGCAGAACGCGTCCAGCGATTGGTTCCGCACGCGCGGGTCCGGGGCGGTGATGATGCCGACCAATTCGCTGGCCGCCGCCGCCTGCGGCCGGGCCGCGCTGGATTGGCATTGGACCATGCGTTCGCGGCTTCCCGGCTCAAGCCTGTCGAGCGGCCAGGAGCTCGACCATGCCGGCCAACACCTCGTTGCGGTCCTGCCCGTCCAAGCCCAGGGCCAACTGCGCCGTCAAGAGACCGTAGCGGGCGCCGATGTCGTAACGCCGTCCCCGCAACTCGTAAGCGAAGTAACGCTCGCGTCCCGTCAGCCGCGTCAAGGCGCCGGTCAGGTGCACCCCTCCCCGGCTGCCCGCCCGCGCCACCTCCTCAGCCAGCAATTCCATCACTGCCGGCGTTAAGACGTGCATCCCGAAAAAGCAGAGGTAGTACCCCGCGCGCAACCCGGGAACGATCAGCTTCTGCTCGGCTTCGGTCGGGGTCGGTTTCTCGATCACCTGCTCGACCTCGTAGAGCCGCTGCCGTCCCGGGACCAACCGGCCCCCGACGGTCCCGTAAAAGGGCAACTTGCTCTCGTGGGTCGCCTGCACGGCGGAAACCACACACGACTCCGCCGCCGCGATCTCGACCAATTGTTGCGCGCACGACTTCGGGTCCTGGCTCACATAGAGATGGTCCCCGACCAGCAGCAGGAACGGCTGGCGCCCGACAAAGTCGCGCGCGCAATAAACCGCGTGACCGTAACCCAGCGGCGCGGACTGCTCGACAAAGTGAAGTTGCTGCGCGTGCGGCCCGGCAGCCGCATGGTAGGCCTCCTCATCGCCCGGAAACACCACCACACATATGTCCTCGACCCCCGCCTTGAGGATCTCTTCGGCAATGATGCCCAACGCCGTCTTTTGTACACCGTCACGATCCACCAGGGCCTGCAGCGGCAGACTCCGTTGACTCTTGCCCGCGGCGGTGATGACGGCTTTCTTGATTTCCACGCGGATCCTTCCGGTCGTTTCGAACGCGCCCAGCCTTCCACATCTTCGCCACCGCGTCAACGGCGCCGCGGGCGGCTTCGCGGGCCAGGGCTTGCGTCGCCGCCGCCCCCTCACGCGGGCGCTCGGATTCCGCGCCTTCAGCGCGTCGGCATGAAATCGGGCGGGGGATGTCCTCCGGTCCCCGGCACTGCGGGGCCGTTGCGGTTTGGGACACGCCGCGGTCCGGAGGGTCGATGAAAAATGTGTTTGACCGCCGAGGGCCAACATCGTTTGGTGTTGCCTCCTCGATGAACCTTGCGCCCGGCCCCACGCCCGACTCGACGGCTTTCGCTCCGCCGGCCAACGCTGCCGCCCGAGCCCGGTGGCTGGCCTTGCTGGCGGCGTTCCTCGGTTGGATGTTCGACGGATTCGAGCAGGCCATTTTCCCATTGATTGCCAACCCGGCGCTGACGGAATTGACCGGCGGCGCCGAGCAGGCCAAGAACCTCTGGAACGGCTACATCACGGCTTCCTGGTTGCTGGGCGCCGCGTGCGGCGGCCTGGTATTCGGATGGCTCGGCGACCGACTGGGGCGGGTCCGGGCCATGTCCATGAGCATCCTGCTCTACTCGCTGTTCACCGGCCTGGGTTACTTTGCCGGCGCGCCCTGGCAATTGGCGGCGCTCCGATTCGTGGCGTCGCTGGGGATGGGCGGCGAATGGGCGCTGGGCGTGGCCCTGGTGATGGAATGCTGGCCGGATCGCTGGCGACCGTTGCTCGCGGGAGCGATCGGCGCCGCCGCCAATGTCGGCTACCTGGTGCTCGGCACCGTCGGCTATTTCTTCCCGGTCACCCCGCATTCCTGGCGCTGGGTCTTGCTGGCCGGCACTGCCCCTGCCTTGTTGACGTTCCTGATCCTGTTCTTTGTGCCCGAATCGGAACGTTGGAAGCAGTCGGTGACACGCGCTGTCTCCCGGCCTACAAGCGAAATCTTTTCCCCGGCCCTCCGCTCCCAAACCGTCCTGGCCATCGTCTTCGCCTCGGTGGCATTGATCGGGACCTGGGGATCGGTGCAACAAATCCCCTTCTGGGTGGATAAGCAGCTTGCCCACGGCCATCCCACGGCCAAGGCGGTGGCGCAAGCCGCCTCCGGCGTCGGCGCCATCCTGGGCTGCCTGATCGCCCCATTGCTCGGCGGACGGATCGGGCGGCGCCCCGCCTACTTCCTGCTGTGCCTGAGTTCGCTGGCGGCGTCTTCGGCGCTATTCTGGGGCATGCACAGCTACAACGCCCTGTTCGTGCTCATGGTGGGAGTGGTCGGGGGCGTCACCGCGGCGTTCTATGGCTGGCTGCCCCTGTACCTGCCCGAACTGTTCCCCACGCGCGTCCGGGCCACCGGCCAGGGGGTAAGTTACAACTCCGGCCGGATCTTCGCGGCCCTGGCGGCCCTGAACCTCGGCCCAATTGTGAATTTCTACGCCGGGAACTACGCGCGGATGTGCGGCACAATCACGCTCGTCTATGTCCTCGGATTGGTATTCATCTGGTTCGCGCCGGAAACCAAGGGCCGACCGCTGCCCGAGTGAGGTGCCGAGCCAGGCCTGCCTCAGAGCTTCTGCACTAACTCAGGTGAGCGACCTTTTGTCGTACGTGCGACAAAAGGTCGTCAATCGCTCCGTCACGTCGAAGACGGTTACCCGATCCGGACTTCCTTACAGGAGGCGGCTGAGGCGTAGATCGCGTCGAGAATCTGCTGGACCTTGAGCGATTCCTCGATGGGCACCAGGGGTTTCCGCCCCTGCAGGACGCAGGTGACGAAATGATGGATGCGATCCTCGCTGTGCGGTACCGCCGGGGTCGCCAGGTGCACCGTCTCCAGGCCGTTGACTCCCGGCCGGTACAGGCGGGCGGGGAACAGCGAAAGACCGGCCTCGGTGCCCAGCAGGTCCACCCCCAATTCGCGTTGGTCGGGTGCGTGGTGGCCCGCCCAACTGACCTCCAGCGAAACCGACTTGCCGCTCCGCAACTTGAGCAGCGCCACCCCCGTGTCCTCGACGTTGAAGGGCTTCTTGGGATCCACCTCGCTCTTGCCCCACTCGAACTCGCCCAGGCCGCGCGGGCCGAATTTGCCATAAGTCTGGGCCAGAACGCAACGGACGTCAAAATCGCCGAGCAGATGCAGACAGAGGTCCAGCACGTGCACGCCGAGATCGCACACGCAGCCGCCGCCGGCAAATTGCTTCTGGGTAAACCACGATCCGATCCGCGGGATATGACTGCGCCGCAGCCAGAAACCGCGGGCGTGATAAAGCTCACCCAACTCCCCGCGCTCGATCAGCATCCTGGCATGCTGGGTCTGGCGGTGGAACCGGAAGTTCTGCCCAACCATCAGCAGCCGTTTGGATTTCTTGGCCGCTTCCACCATCCGCGCCGCTTCCTTGGCGTTCACCGCCATCGGCTTCTCCAGCAAGACATGCTTGCGCGCATGCAAGGCGTCCACCGCCACCGCCGCATGCAGATTATTCGGCACCGCGACCGTCACCGCCTCGACGTCCGGTTGATCCAACAGGTCATGATAGTCGGTGTAGCTGCGTGGAATCTTGAACCGCTCGGCCGCCTCCTTGACGCGGTTGGGGCTCTGGTCCGCAATGGCCACGGCCACCGCGCGGGGGCATTGCAGGAGGCTGCTCAGGTGCTCCAAGCCGATGCCGCCTGTGCCGATGACGGCGCACCGTAGTTTCTCTGCCATAACCGGGCTGGGTTTGTACCGCGCGTCTCTGGGATCGAATGTCGCGCGTGTTGTAAAAGTTTTGCTTCTACAGGTCAATCGCGAAATCGCGCCAGACCGTCAAAAGCCCCTTTCCGCGACCCGCGCACCACCCCGGGTTCACCGCATAACCAATTGCCCTCCAACACTTCAATATCAAGTCCTACCCGCCCCACCATCCCTGCGACAAAATGGCGCCCACATATTTTTTGCCATTTCCACCGGTCCGGCTAGAGTCCTTGAATCGTGAAACTCGCTGTCGTCAAGTCTAGTTCTGGTGTCTCTTTCGTGGTCTGTGTTTTTCCCCGCAAGGACTCGATGAACGAGCCGTTGGACGACCAGGCAATCCACACGTTCAGGCGCCGATGAAAAACCTTGTCTATTTTGATCTCGAAACCCAGAAATCCGCCGACGAGGTGGGCGGGTGGGGCCGGATTCGTGACATGAAGATGAGCATCGGGGTGACCTATAGCACCGCGCGCGGGTCCTACCGGATTTATGGCGAGGGCCAGGTGGACGACCTGGTCAAAGAACTGCAGCGGGCGGACCTGGTGATCGGCTTTAACAACCTGCGGTTCGATTACGAGGTGTTACACGGCTACACCGTGCTGGACTTGCGACAACTCCCCACCCTGGACATGCTGGTGGACCTGGAGCAGCGGGTCGGCCACCGATTGTCCCTCGACGCGCTGGCGACCGCGACCTTGCGCCTGGAGAAGACGGCCGAAGGCATGCAGGCCATCCAGTGGTATCGCGAAGGGCGGCCGCTGGAGATCGCGGAATACTGCTGTTACGATGTGAAGCTGACGCGCCTGATTCACGAATACGGCGCGGCTCACCGCCAATTGTTCTACAAAAACCGTTTCGGCAACCGCCTGAGCGTGCCGGTGGCCTGGTACTGACCAGACCCTGGGATAGAATACAGTGTGCCAGCGGCCAATTTGCCCTGGGGCTAGGCGTGCGGGTAGGAGGGTATCCTCGGCGATACTCGACTGC
>JAGWYX010001005.1 GCA_018969165.1 Verrucomicrobiota bacterium | reverse complement strand
ACGCGGCGGAGGAACCCGAAGGGAAGCTGGTGCTCGAGAGTTTCGACACGCTGAAGGAAGGCGGCGAGCACGGCGCGGAATTCGTTCCGGGCAAGAGCGGTGACAGCCGACTGGTGCAGATGTTCGAGGGCCGGTTGACCAACGCCAAGGGCAAACGGCTGATCATGCCGCCGGGGAAACGCAAAAAACTGACCGCGACCGAGATTGCCACGATCCAGGCCTGGATTGACGCCGGCGCCAAACCGCCGGCGGTGGCGAAGCCGCGCGTGGTCGAACTCGTGACGCCGAAGATCACGCCCAAAGTCCGGCCGCGGCACCCGATCAAAGCGTTGGCCTACGTGCCAGGGCCGCAATTGATCGCCGTGGCGCGTGACAACGAAGTCGAACTGCGCTCGGCCGATACCCATGCGGTGGTGCGCCGGTTGACCGGCCACCGCGGCACCGTGAACGCCCTCGCCGTTTCCGCCGATGGCGCGCAACTCTTCGCCGCCGCCGGCCAGCCTGGCCTGTTCGGCGAAGTCCGGCAATGGAAGATCGAGGACGGCACTTTGGTCCACACGTTCGTCGGCCATCGCGACGCCCTGTATGCGGTGGCGGTCTCGCCGGACGGCAAAATCCTGGCCAGCGGCGGTTACGATCAGAAGATCAAGCTGTGGGAAATCGCCACCGGGGCCGAGCTGAAGACGTTGTCCGGGCATAACGGCGCGATTTTCGGGCTCGCCTTCCGGCCCGACGGAAAAATTCTCGCCAGCGCCAGCGCCGATCGCACCGTCAAGCTCTGGGAGGTGGCCACGGGCGCCCGGCGCGACACGCTCTCGCAGTCGTTGAAGGATCTTTACACGCTGGCGTTCAGTCCGGATGGGAAACGGCTCCTGGCCGCCGGCGTCGATAACCGGATTCGCATCTGGCAAATCAGCGACCGGGCGGAGGAAACCACCAACCCGCTGCTCGACTCCAGGTTCGCCCACGAGGGCGCCATCCTGACCATCGCCTTTTCGCGCGACGGCAAATGGCTCGCCTCATCCGCAGAAGACCGAACGGTGAAACTCTGGGATGCGACGACGGTGACCGAGCGCGCCGTGCTGGAAACGCAACCGGATTGGGCGCCCGGTCTGGTCTTCGCCCGCGACGATCAGGTTCTGGTCGTGGGGCGGCTGGATGGTTCACTGGGGTATTACCACACGACCGACGGCAAACCGGTGCCGCCACCGAAGCCGGAGTTGACGCGCATCGAACCCCACGGGCTGCAGCGTGGCACCGCGGTCCGAATAATGTTGACCGGCAGAAACCTCTCGGGCTTGACGGCCGTGAAATTCAACCACGCTGGGCTTGAGGCAAAATTATCCGCTGACCCTGCTCCGGGCGAAATGGAGGCGTGGGTCCAAGTGACGGCCGCAACGAATTTGGCGCGCGGCACCTATGAGCTTCGGGTCGCGAATCGTGGCGGGGAAAGCGGGCGCGTCAAGCTTCTGGTGGATGATTTGCCGCAGGTGTACGCGGGCGCGGGCGGCGGGCCGCCACCCCTCCTGTCGAGATTGCCGGCGAGTATCTGGAGTCGTCTGGAAAGGCCGGGTGCGGTCGGTGATTTTGCGTTCGAGGCGAAGGGTGGCCAGACGCTGGTGTTCGACCTGAGCGCCAGGAGCATCGACTCGAAGATCAACGGCATCCTCGCCTTGATCGGACCGGATGGGAACGAATTGGCGAGCAACAACGGCTTCGACGGTGGCGACCCGTTGCTCGCCTGGCGAATTCCCAAGAGCGGGCGATACCGGGTCCGCGTCAGTGACCTGATGTTCGGCGGCTCACCGGACCATTTCTTCCGGCTATCGATCGGGGCGTTTGCCTACGTGACCGG
>JAGWYX010001004.1 GCA_018969165.1 Verrucomicrobiota bacterium | reverse complement strand
GGCCTTGCTTGATCAGCCACACCTCGGAGACCTGGCAGCCCCGGCCGTTGCCGCCCAGGCCCGGTGGGCGGTACCAGCGTAACTCCAGCTCACCCTTGGCCGTCGCCGCCGGCGGAATCTCGAATTCGAGGGGCCGGATCGGCACCGGTTTCTGCAGGAACGGATGGACCACGATCCCGTCGCCGGCTTCGAGGCGGATTTTTCGTCGCAAGCTGTCGCCTGCATACACGACCCGGAGGCGGTAATGGGCCCGCGGATCGAGGCCGGTGTAATGCAGGCGCAACGGGGCGTCGTTCAACGACTCGGCATGGTCGATCCATGACATCCGCAGCGCCCCCGGCGGCTTTTCGTCCGGCTCGTCCGCGACAGTCCATTCCTCGAAACCCACCAGGGCGGACTGGAGAAAGGCCGGATCCTGGGCGAAGCCCGGGCCGCGAACCAGGTGCGGCTGGCGGGTCAAGTTGCCGAGGTCGTCATAAAAGCCGCCGGGGCCGGGATTGGTCCAGTTGACGATGGTGTCGAGGGCGTGGAGGCGGTCCGCCTCGGAGGAGAGGCGGCGGATGGTGGCGAACCGTTTCAGCAGCCAGGCGCGATCGTTGAGGGGATAATCGATCGTGTCGAGGTTGGCGCCACGATCCACGGCGATGGCGTGGTATTTCTGGACGCTCAACTGCATGCCGATGCTATCGAACAACGCGCCGGCCAGGTCGAACACGCGCTGGCGCCAATCGCGCGCGACGCGGACGGTGTCGGCGCGGATGAGGAGGGCGGTGGCCTGGTCGAGGGCGGGGAGCGCGCCGGTCGCTGGCGCCGCGCGGAGGGCATCCATCGCCCGGGATTCGAGGTCGGTCTCGTAGATGAGCCGGCGGCGGGTGTAGGCGTCATAGTAGGCGCGATAGCGACCTTGCTGGAAGCGCCAGTTGCGAAGCAGCTCGGGGGTGGCGGACTGCTCCATGCCCTGGAACTGTTGGAGCGTGGTTTCGACGTTTTCATTGGCGATGAGGGGTCCATGCCAATCGCGTTCGAGGGCGAGCAGGCCGTGGGCGAAGTCATCGGTGTAGCGATTGCCGATGAAATACCGGCTGAACTGCCGGAGGATTTCCAGCACGGGCATATCCGGTTCCCAGGCCAGGGCGCTCCAAAGGGCCTTGTTGACGTCGTCGTTGCAGCCCTCCGAGTAGGCGAGGAAGCCGATGGTGTACGGCAGCAGCCGGCGCGCGATTTGCGCCTCGCCGGTCGGCCGTGGGTTGATGCACTCGCGGCCTTCGGTGATCGCGTAAGCGACGTCCCAGTCCGGGACCGGGAACTGGCATTGGCGGCTGTGGGTGATGTCGGGGTAAAGCCGGATCGGGTATTGGGCGGGGACCGCCGCGCGCAATTCTGGCAGGCTGATGCGGATTTGCGGTCCGAAGACGATGCCGGTCAGCCACCGGGGCCGCTGGTCGCGGAGGATTTGGAGGAACTCGTCGAGCCAGGCCTGGTTGAAACTCTGGGGCGAGACCCACATTTGCGCGCGAGGATGGTAGCGATGGAGCGACTCGGTTTGCCGCTCGAGGAGGGCGAGCAGGTATTTCGGTTCGGTGTGGCCGGGGTCGCCGCCGGGGACGAACACGGCGTCAATGCGCGGCAGTTTCTGAAAAACCTCGGCCCACTCGCGCACGGCCAAGTCCACCGTCCGCGGGTCGGAATAATCCTTGTCCATCGCCGGGTACCAAATCCAGACATCCAGGCCGTAATCATCGGCGAGTTTGGACATGCCGACCATCATGTTCATGGGCGGGAGCGGGAACAGCGGGCTGGTGGGTGCATCGTCGGACCGCGGGGGGATCAGCTCGATGGCGTTGGCCCCGAACAC
>JAGWYX010001003.1 GCA_018969165.1 Verrucomicrobiota bacterium | reverse complement strand
TTATCCGGGGCCGTTGTTGGCTCGGCCCTTACAGCCCGCTGCGGGGATGCGGGTGCCCGTGCGGAAGCACCCTCGCCGCCTCGGCCCCGGCCCAAATCCCTCGCCGCAGGACCCCGCGCAATTTTAAAACAGGCTCTTAACGGATTCGCTCCGCCAACCGCGGCAGCAACTCCTCGATCTTCACCCGTTCCTGCTTCATCGAGTCCCGCTCGCGCAACGTCACCGTCCCCTGCAACTCGGGGCCTTTTTCGCCCAGGGTCTCGAAATCGACCGTCACGCCGAAGGGCGTGCCAGCCTCGTCCTGGCGGCGATACCGCCGGCCGATGGCACCGGCTTCGTCGTAAAACACGGTCATATGGGGTCGCAGTAAGGCATGGATTTCGCGGGCCTTGGCCACCAGCTCGGGCCGGTTCTTGAGCAGGGGCAGCACCGCCACCTTGATCGGCGCGATCCGCGGATGGAACCGCAGGACGACGCGCGTTTCCATTTTCCCCTTTTCATCGGGGGCCTGGTCCTCGGAGTAGGCGTTGCAGATCAAGGCCAGGACCAGGCGGTCCACGCCGGCGGAGGGCTCGATCACGTGCGGGACGTAGCTGCCCTGGGCGAAGTTGTCCGCGTCTTTCCTGGCCTGCGGTTCCGCCCTCTCGACGGGCTCGCCCATCTGCACCAGGTAACGCCGGCGCGCCTCAAAATAACGGCCCGACAATTCCGCGCGCTTGGCCTGGTCGAGCTTGGCCCAGGCCGCCTTCAACTCGTCGTCGAACACGGTCAGCGATTTGCCGGAGAACCGCTGATGCTGTGAGAGGTCGAAATCACCGCGGGCGGCGATGCCTTCGAGTTCCTGCGCACCGAACGGGAACCGGAAGAGGATATCGACGCAGGCCTTGGCGTAGTGGGCCAATTCCTCGGGCTTCTGCCAATATTCCTCGAGGGTGGCGCGCGGCAGGCCGATGGCCTCGTAGAAGCGGAGGCGCGCCTCGACCCAGTATTTGTGCCAGGCTTCCCAGCCCCAGGTCGGGGAAGGCGGGAGGTCGGCGGTTGCGGGTTGGCGATCCGCCAGCTCGGCCGCGGTCGCGACCCGGCCGCAGATGGCCTCGATGGCTTCGTCGGGTCGAATGAAGAACTCGAGTTCCATCTGCTCGAACTCGCGCGAGCGGAAGGTGAAGTTGCGGGGATTGATTTCGTTGCGGAAGGCTTTGCCGATTTGCGCGATGCCAAACGGGACCTTTTGCCGGGAAACCTCGAGCACGGTCTTGAACTGCGCGAAAATGGCCTGGGCGGTCTCCGGGCGGAGATAGGCGGTGTTCTCGGCGTCCTCGACCGGTCCGACGTAAGTCTTGAACATCAGGTTGAATTTGCGCGCCTCGGTGAGCTGGCACTCGGCGTGGTCGCCCGGTTTCTTGGACGGCTTGCGCGGGCATTGAGATTCGGCCAATTGATCGGCGCGGAAGCGGCCCTGGCAGGTTTTGCAGTCCACCATCGGATCGCTGAAGGTGCTGGTGTGGCCGCTGGCCTCCCAGATGCGCGGGTGCATGACGATCGTGGCGTCGAGCCCGGCGATGTCCTCGCGCTCGCGGGTCATGGCGCGCCACCAGTAATCCTTGACGTTGCGTTTCAGCTCGGCGCCCAGCGGGCCGTAGTCCCAGAAGCCGTTGATGCCGCCGTAGATTTCCGACGACTGAAAAATGAAGCCCCGCCGTTTGCAGAGCGAAACGATCTTGTCCATCCGGTCGTTGGTTTTGGGCTCGGCCATAGGTCGGGCAGTCTTGGCAATGGCGGAACCGCTGTCAAGGGGCGGGAAAAATCGGCAGTGTCCGAATTCGCGGTTGGAGCGCGAGTCTGTGACTCGCAGCGGCTTGAT
>JAGWYX010001002.1 GCA_018969165.1 Verrucomicrobiota bacterium | reverse complement strand
CTGTCCCCTGATATATATCTTCCCATCGTGATACGTCAATATATGTTTGTGCCACCCCAGTCCTGAATGAGCAAGCATTTCATCTTTTCCTCGGAATCCGTTGGCGAAGGCCATCCGGATAAAGTGTGTGATACGATCTCAGACGCGGTGTTGGATGCGTGCCTGGCGGCCGATCCGCACAGCCGGGTCGCCTGCGAGAGTTACGCCAAGAGCAACCTGGTCGTCGTCGGCGGTGAAATCACCACGCAGGCCAAGCCGGACTACAACGCCATCGTTCGCCAGGCCATTCGCGACATTGGCTATGTGAACGACGACGACATGTTCCACGCCGACAAGGTTTTCATCGCCAACGTGATCACCGCCCAGAGCCCGGACATCGCCCAGGGCGTCGATGCGCGGGCGGCCGAAGGAAAGGCCACGGCGGAGCAGGGGGCTGGCGACCAGGGATTGATGTTCGGGTATGCCTGCGACGAGACGCCGGAGTTGATGCCGGCGCCCATCATGTTCGCGCACCGGTTGGGGAAAGAACTGACCCGGGTCCGCAAGGAATGCCGGGTCAAATGGCTGCGGCCTGACGCCAAGAGCCAGGTGTCGGTGCAGTACCAAGACGGTCGGCCGGTACGCATTGTCAACGTGGTCGTGTCAACCCAGCACACCACGGACGTGAAACACAAGACCCTGCGCGAGTTTGTCATCAGCGAGGTCATCAAAAAGGTGTTGCCGGCGGAGATGCTGGACGCCAAAACGCAATACCTGGTCAATCCGACCGGCCGGTTCGTCGTCGGCGGTCCCCAGGGCGACACCGGCCTGACCGGGCGCAAGATCATTGTGGACAGTTATGGCGGCATGGGTCGCCACGGTGGCGGGGCGTTCAGCGGCAAAGACCCGTCGAAGGTGGACCGGAGCGCGGCCTACATGGGCCGGTACGTGGCCAAGAACGTGGTGGCCGCCGGTTTGGCTACGCGCTGCGAAATCCAGTTCGCCTACGCGATCGGCCATCCCGATCCGGTCTCGGTGGCCGTGGACACCTTTGGGACGGGCAAGGTCAGCGACGAAAAGGTCACCAACGCGGTCCTTACCGTCTTCAATTTCAAGCCCGCGGCGATCATCAAACAACTGAACCTGCTCCGGCCGATCTATTCCAAGACCACCAACTACGGGCATTTCGGAAAAATCGATGATCTGGACAGCATCACCTGGGAACGCACCGATCAAGTGGCGGCCCTCAAGCAGGCTGTCCGCTGAATCCGCCCGTCCAATCTCCGCGATCTGAAATCTGAAATCTCCAATCCGAAACCTCCCCATGCCCACTGTTAAACTGCCCCCCGCTCGCCCGCAGACCCGGAAAACCGCCAAGGCCGCCCCGGGCGGCAACGGCGGCGCGCCGCACAACTTTTGCGTGAAAGATCTGTCCCTGGCCGATTGGGGTCGCAAGGAAATCCACGTGGCCGAGCACGAAATGCCCGGCTTGATGGCGATCCGGCGCAAATTTGGCCCGGCCAAACCGCTGCGCGGGGTCCGGGTCACCGGTTCGCTCCACATGACCGTCGAAACGGCGGTGCTGATCGAGACCCTCGCGGAGTTGGGGGCCTTGGTCCGCTGGGCCTCGTGCAACATTTTTTCGACCCAGGACCATGCGGCGGCGGCGATTGCCAACGCCGGCCTCAGCGTTTTTGCCTACAAGGGCGAGAGCCTGGAGGAATACTGGGAGTTCACGCTCGAGGCGTTGACGCATCCCGGTGGCAAGGGCCCGCAATTGATCGTGGACGATGGCGGTGACGCGACGCTGCTGATCCACAAAGGCTACCAACTGGAGGAAGGGGACGGCTGGGTGAACACGCCGAGCGCCAGCAAGGAGGAG
>JAGWYX010001001.1 GCA_018969165.1 Verrucomicrobiota bacterium | reverse complement strand
CCTTGCCGGGCATCCTGAACCTGACCAACCGGATCGCCGGCGTGCTGACCAACAGCGAACGCCTGATCGCCAACGCGGATGCGACGCTCACCAACGCCCGACCGATGGTGACCAACCTGACCCTGCTCACCGCCCAACTCCGCCAAACCAAGGGCGCGCTCGGCGAGTGGCTGCTCCCCACCAACCTCAACGCGTCCCTGGACCAAACCCTGCGCACCGCCAACACCACCCTCGGCCACACCGACACCAACCTGAGCCTGCTGGTCTCCAACCTGAGCCGCTCGCTGGACAACCTGGCCGACATCACCAGCAACCTCAACCGCCAGGTCCAAGTCAACACCAACCTCCTCAGCGCCATCTCGGCAGTGATCACCAACACCGACGACTTTGTGCAGGGCCTCAAGCGCCACTGGCTGTTCCGCTCCGCCTTCCGCAAACCCGCCACCAACAAACCACCGGCGCCGCCCACCATCCGGCGCAACCCCAAGATTTGGCCGTAGCCAGGGGGACCGAATAGGTGTCAGTCCTCACTATTGACACTCGTTCATCCGATGAGTTCCTCCAGGATTTGACGGTAACTCACATACGCCGCTTGCCCGAAACAGACGAATGCAACCTTCTCCACCGTCGAGTTGACCGCGAGAAACTGTTGCGTCTCGCGCACCGCAATCCGCCCCGCGCGCTCGAACGGGAACCGATACGCCCCGGTGCTGATCGAGGGAAAGGCGATCGACCGGAGGTCGTGGGCCGACGCCAGCGCGAAACAGCTCCGGTAACAATTGGCGAGCAGGTCGTCCTCGCCGTGACGGCCGCCGTGCCACACCGGGCCGACGGTGTGGATCACCCATTTAGCCGGCAACCGGTAGCCGCGCGTGAGCTTGGCCTGGCCGGTCGGGCAGCCGCCCAACCCGCGGCATTCCTCCAGCAACTCCGGCCCGGCCGCGCGATGGATCGCGCCGTCCACACCGCCGCCGCCCAGCAATGTCGTGTTCGCCGCGTTCACGATCGCATCGACCGTTTGGCGGGTGATGTCGCCTTCGATGATGGTGATTCGGTCACGCATGACCATTCAGGTAGGGACGGCACGCTGCGCCGTCCGCGCCGTGTCCAGCGACGCGCTCGGCGTAAAAGGACAGTCCTGGCCACCACGGTCCGCCCGCTCGACGCGGACGTAACACCTCGGCGAGGCGTCCCTACCTGGACAGTAACGGCTGCGCATGATCGGAGTGTGCCGCAACCCGGGCGTTGACGCAACGTCGCGCCGGGTACAGCGGACGGGCGCCAAGAGCGGCAGAGGACGGCCGCACTCCGAGACGCTGGCGCGCCGAGTAGAACCCTGGGCGAAGCTGCGCGCGCTGTCGAAATCGCTTGCGCCGAAAACCGCGCGGGAATAGTTCATTGACCATGAACCCACGGACCGGTTTGGCGCGCGTTGCATTCGGCGTGGCTGTCTTGGGCCTGGCCGGCGGCCTGGTCTGGCTGGCGCGGGACGCGCGGAGGCGCGCCGAGGCCGTGGTCCCGATTGCGCCCATCGGGCCGACGCGGGTCAAACCCCGGATCGCGGTGAGCGGTTCCGAGGCGGTGGTGCTGGCGGCCGACGGCACCCTGTGGGGCTGGGGCGCGAACTGGACTTCCCCTTCGCCATCTGCTCCTGGCATGCGAGCAGCGCCGGTGCTGCCGCGGCGGATTTCACCTGACTCGGATTGGCTGTTGGTGGCGTGCGGGCCGAACGGCACCGTGGCCCTAAAAACCAATCACGCCCTTTGGGCTTGGAAGCCGGCACGCTATTCGTGGTTGTCCGACCTCAAGGATGCGCCCGGCCCACGCCAGGTTGGCACCGCCACGAACTGGCAGGCGATCACC
>JAGWYX010000080.1 GCA_018969165.1 Verrucomicrobiota bacterium | reverse complement strand
GATCACCCGGGGCAACCTGATTTCCGACCGCGAAGTGGTGTTCGAGCGCAAGGCGCCGCTGGGGCTGACCGGTTTCGAGGCGGTGATGCTGATGCGCCGGTTCGAGGATCCGGGGTTTCTGTCCTTTGGCCGATCAGTGTCGGCACCCCTCGCGATCCCCGCTCCCCCTCCCCCGGTTCGGCGCGGTCCACCTGCGCACTGACGGGCCCGCTATCATGCTCAAGCTGGGCGTCAACATCGATCACGTGGCCACGCTGCGCGAAGCCCGTTACCGCGGTCGCGAGCGCGGGGAGCCGGACCCGGTCGAGGCGGCGCTGATTTGCGAAGCGGCCGGCGCGCATGGGATCACCGCGCATCTGCGCGAGGACCGTCGCCACATTCAGGACCGCGATGTTTGGAAATTGCGCGAGGTCATCAAGACCCGGTTGAACCTCGAGATGGCCAACACGCCCGAGATCGTCGCCATTGCCCTGAAGCTCGAGCCCGGGATTGTCTGCCTGGTGCCCGAGCGCCGCCAGGAGATCACCACCGAAGGCGGCCTGGACGTGGCCCGTCAATGGCTGGCGCTGCGCGACACGCGCCAGCGACTCAACGACGCGGGCATCGACGTCAGTCTGTTCATCGCGCCGGACCCGGTCCAGGTCGAGGCGGCGGCGCGCGTGGGCAGCCAGTTTGTTGAATTGCACACGGGGGCCTTTGCCGAGCACTTCAATCGCAAGCGCGAGCGCCAGGAGGAATTGGATCGGCTCCTGGCCGCCGCCCAGCAGGCGCACGCCGCCGGCCTCCGCGTCAATGCCGGCCACGGCCTGAACTACCAGAACCTCGGGGTGCTGTTCCAGGTGCCGCACCTGGTGGAGTTGAACATCGGCCACAGCATCATCAGCCGCTCGATCACCGTCGGCCTGGCCACCGCGGTCCGCGAAATGCTCGTGCTGTTGGAGGCCTATCTCGCATGATCCTCGGGGTCGGCATCGACCTGGTCGAGGTGGGACGGATCGAGCGGTCGCTGGCGCGGTTCGGGGACCGTTTTTTACGGCGGATTCTGGCGCCGGCGGAGGCGGCCTATTGTCGGTCCCTCCCGTGGCCGGCGACGCATGTTGCCGTGCGATTTGCCGCCAAGGAGGCGATCTCGAAGGCCTTCGGCACCGGCATCGGCCGCAGCCTGGGATGGCAGGACATGGAAATCCGCCGGGAGCCGAGCGGCCAGCCGACCGTGGTGCTGCACGGGCCGGGCCGCAAGTTGCTCGACCAACGGGGCGGACGTGTCGTGCACGTCAGCCTCAGTCACACCGCCCACCACGCCACCGCCATTGCCGTCCTGGAAGGCGAGGGTGGTGGCGGCGATTAATCAGGATCGATTCCCGTCCGGCGCCGCTCCTGCCGGTTTCGCCACTCCCTCAAGGCGCTGGCGCGGCCTTTCCCAGGATTCGCCGCGCCGAATGACTCGGTCCCGGGTCCTGGTGCTCGATTTCCCAGCCGCCGCCGAGGGATTTATAGACGGCGATGAGCGCGGTGGCGGTGCGGGTGCGGCTGTCGGCCAGTTGGTCCTGGGCGGCGTAGAGCACCCGCTCGGCGTCGAGCACGGTCAGGAAATCGGTGGCGCCGTTATCATAGCGCTCGCGCGCGAGCTGGGCGGCAGTCTGGCTGGCCTGAGCCGAGGCCCGCAGGTAGTCGCGACGCGCGCGTTCACGATCGAACTCCACCAGCGAGTCTTCCGTCTCCTCCAACGAGGTCAAAACGGTCCGCTGGTAATTGGCCAGGGCGGCCTCGGCGCGCGTGTCGGCGGCGCGGATGCGGGCGCGGACATGGCCGAGGTCGAAGGCGGCCCAGGTGATGCCGGGCCCGAAGGCGTAGGCGTCGGAGCCTTCCTGGCCGAGGCCGGAGAGGCGGGTGGCCTGGAAGGCCATGTTGCCGACGAATGTCACGCGGGGGAACAGGTCGGCGGTGGCCACGCCGATGCGGGCGGTGGCGGCCGCCAACGCCCGTTCCGCGGCCCGGATGTCCGGTCGGCGGCGCAATAGGCTGTCAGGGCTGCCGATGGCCACCAGCGCCGGCAGGGTGGGGATCGGGCTGGGTCTTTCGAGTTCGGCGGTCAGGGCGGTCGGCGGTTGGCCGGTCAGGACGCTGAGACGGTGGATGGCGCGCGCGACGACCGTCTCGAGCGGCGGGATGCTGGCCAGGGTCGAATCGAGCTGGGCCCGGGCCCGAGCCAGGTCCAGCTCGGTGCCGCGGCCGCCGTCCAGTCGGGCCTGAGTGATCTGGACGGTTTCACGCTGGTTGTCGGCGTTTTGGTGGGCGACGGCGAGCCGGTTTTGCGCGCCGCGCAGCTCGAAGTAGTTGCGGGCGACCTCACTGATCAGGCTCACGAGCATATCGCGGCGGTGGGCGGCGGCCTCCTGCACATTGGCGGTGGCGGCTTCGAGGGAGCGGCGGACGCGACCGAACAAGTCGAGTTCCCAGGTGGCGTCGAAGCCGGCGTCGTAGAGTTCGAGGTGTCGGTCCGGGACGGGGAAGTTGAACATGGCCGCCTTGCTGAACTGGGTGTCCGTGTAGCTGGGGTTGGCGTTGAGGGAGGGCAGCAGGTCGAAGCGGGTCCCGAGTCGGAGGGCACGGGCTTCGAGCAGGTTGGCGGTGGCGATGCGCAGATCATGATTGCCGGTCACGGCGCGGTCCACTAACTGATCCAGTTCCTCATCCTGGAAGCCGCGCCACCAATCGACCACGGGCTCGGCCACGCTCAAGTTCGTCTGGTTCCCCCCGGCGAACGCGGCCGCCACGGGTGTTTGCGGGGGGTGATAGTTGGGCCCGACGGCGCAGCCGGACAGAGCGACGAGCGTGCCCCCGAGAAGGAGCGTGCTGATGCAGCTTGAGCACCGCTTTCCTGCTCCCCATGCGCGGATAGTCATCGCCGCCGGGGAGGGGAGGCGCCTTTCCCCACCCGGTTGGCGGACAGGCGCGGCATTGAATATCGTCCGTGCTTCGGGGCTGGGAACGTCGAAGCATCCCGGAGCTGCCGACGTGACTCGGCTCGGATCACCTCCGACGGCGATTGGAAACTTCATTCGTTCAATCATAATTCCTTTCCTCAGTTGGAGGCGCTCTCAGCGGTCGTCGGAGGCGGATGTGGCGCACGGCGGCGTTCGGTGAACCGGCGGATGACCACATAGAAGACCGGGGTCAGAAAGATGCCGAAGGAGGTCACGCCGAGCATGCCGCTGAACACGGCGGTGCCCAGCGCGCGCCGCATTTCGGCCCCGGCCCCGGAGGCCAACGCCAGGGGGATGACGCCGAAGATGAAGGCGAACGAGGTCATGAGGATTGGCCGCAGGCGCAGTCGGCTGGCTTCCACGGCGGCGTCGAGCCGCCCCAGGCCGGCATCCTGGCGTTGCTTGGCGAACTCGACGATGAGGATCGCGTTTTTGCAGGCCAACCCGACCAGGACGACGAAACCGATCTGGGTGAAGATGTTGTTATCCAGGGCGGGATTCGCCAGCCGGCGCAGCCAGAGGCCGGTCACGGCGCTCAGCAGACACATCGGGACGATCAGGATAATGGCCAGCGGCAGCGACCAGCTTTCGTATTGGGCCGCCAGGGTGAGGAAGACGAAAAGAACGCACAAGGGGAAGATGTAGATGGCGGTGTTACCCGCCAGGATTTCCTGGAGGGTCAGTTCGGTCCACTCGAAGCCCATGCTCGAGGGGAGGTTTTCGTGCGCCAGTCGTTCCATGAGCGCGATGGCGTCGCCCGAGCTGACGCCTGGCGCCGCGGTGCCGGTCAGTTCGGCGGACGGGAACATGTTGTAGCGAACGATCTTGTCCGGCCCGGTGACGTCTCGCACGTTGACCACTGTTCCCAGCGGGACCATTTGGCCGGCGAGATTGCGGGATTTCAACTCGAGGATGTCCCTGCGTTGGCGGCGGAAGGGGGCGTCGGCCTGGGCGATGACCTGGTAGGTGCGGCCGAACAGGTTGAAGTCATTGACGTAGAGCGAGCCGAGGTAGATTTGCAGGGTATCAAACAGCTCGCTCAGGGGCACGCCCATGGCCTTGGCCTTGATGCGGTTTATGTCCAGATAGAACTGCGGCACGCTGGCGCGGAAGGAGGTCAGCACGCCTTGCAAGGCCGGTTGGCTGTTGGCGGCCGCCATGAGTTGATAAGTCGCCGCCTGCAAGGCGGGCAGGCCGGCGCCACCCCGGTCCTGCACCTGCATCTTGAATCCGCCGAGGATCCCCAGGCCCTGAACCGCCGGCGGGGGGAACACGCCGATGAACCCCTCCTGGATGCCGGCGCAGCGCCGACGCAGCTCCGCCACGATCGCGTCGGCGGTCAAATCCGGCCGCGAGCGTTTTTCGAACGGATCGAGGATGACGAAGATGGTGCCGGCGTTCGGGCTGGCGGTCAGGCTGACCGGCGAGAGGCCGGCGAGGTCGATGGTGGCGCGCACGCCGGGAACGCCGCGCGCGATTCGGCTGATGCGGTCAATGACCGCCCCGGTGCGTTCGAGCGACGCGGCGTCGGGCAACTGGGCCATCATGGCGATGTAGCCCTTGTCCTGGGTGGGGATGAAACCGGCGGGCATGCCCTTGAATTCCAGGTAGGTCAGCGCGAGCAGCCCCAGATAGACCAGCAGGGCGGCGACGCTGGAGTGGAGCAACCGCCGCAGGGCGCGGGTGTAAACGTTCACGCTGGCACCGAACAGGTGGTTGAACCCGCGGAAGAACCAGCCCGCCGTGCGGTCCAGCAGGCGTGAAAACCAGTCATTGCGCGCGTGATGCGGTTGCAGCAGGATGGCGCACAACGCCGGGCTGAGCGTCAGGGAATTGAACGCGGAGATCAGGGTCGAGACGGCGATGGTCAGGGCGAACTGCCGATAGAATTGGCCGGTGATCCCGCTGATGAAGGCGGTGGGGATGAACACCGCGCTGAGGACCAACCCGACGGCGATCACGGCGCTGCTGACTTCGTCCATGGCCTTGCGCGTGGCTTCGCGGGGGGCCAGGCCCAGCGCGATGTTCCGCTCGACGTTCTCCACCACGACGATGGCGTCGTCCACCACGATCCCGATGGCCAGCACCAGGCCGAAGAGCGAGAGGTTATTGAGCGAGAATCCCATGGCGGCCATGGCCGCGAAGGTGCCGATCAACGACACCGGCACCGCCAGCAGCGGAATGATCGACGCCCGCCACGTTTGCAGGAACATGACGACCACCAGCACCACCAGCAGCATCGCCTCGATCAAGGTGTGGATGACCGCGTGGATCGATTCGCGCGTGAAGCCGGTGGTGTCGAATACGATGCGATACTCCAGCCCCGGCGGGAAACGTTGGCTGAGGGTCTTCATCATGGCATGGACCGCGTCGGAAGTCTCCAGGGCATTGGAGCCCGGCAATTGGAAGACGCCGATCGAGCTGTTCGGTTGCCCGTCGAGCTTGCTGTCCATGCTGTAGTCCCGCGCGGCCAACTCGATCCGCGCCACGTCGCGCAACCGCGTGATCTGGCCGTCGGGCCCGCTCCGGATGACGATGTTGCCGAATTGTGCCTCATCGGTGAGCCGGCCTTGGGCATTGACGGTGAACTGGAACGGGACGCCGCTGGACATGGGCGGCTGGCCGATGACGCCGGCGGCCACCTGCTGGTTCTGCTCGCGGACGGCATTGACCACGTCACTGGCGGTCAAACCGCGGGAGGCGATCTTCTCCGGGTCCAACCAGAGGCGCATGCTGTAATCGCGCGCGCCGAAGATGGTGACGTTGCCGACGCCGGGCAGGCGGGCCAGGGCGTCCTTGACCTGGAGGTAAGCGTAGTTATCCAGGTAGAGCTTGTCATAACGGCCGTCGGGGGAAATCAAATTGACCACCAGGGTGATGTCCGGGGAACGCTTGGCGGTCGTCACGCCCAACCGCCTTACTTCCTCGGGCAACCGCGGCTCGGCGACCGCCACGCGGTTCTGGACCTGCACCTGGGCCATGTCGATGTCGGTGCCCAGTTTGAAGGTGATCGTCAGGGTCATGCTCCCGTCGCCGGCGCATTGGGCCGACATGTAGAGCATGTCCTCGACGCCGTTGACCTCCTGCTCGATCGGTTCGGCGACGGTGTCGGCCAGCACCTGCGGATTTGCCCCGGGGTAGCGCGCGGTGACGATGACCGTGGGCGGCACGATGTTGGGGAATTGGGCGATCGGCAGGGTGAACAGCGCCAGGGTGCCAACGATGACGATGACGATCGACAACACCGCCGCGAAGATCGGCCGGTCGATGAAGAAACGGGAGAATTTCATAGCCAGTCCGCGAAGCCAGGAACGCCGCCGCTACCACTCATGGCCGGTGGTTCGCCGCCGGTGTCGCGGCGGATCCCGCCAGCGGCCCCCGGGTCGGGTTCACTTTCACGCCGTCCCGAATGCTGAGCAGGCCGTTGACAACCACCCAGTCCGTCGCGCCCAGCCCCTGGCGGATCACTCGCAGGCCGTCGATCACCGGACCCAGCTTCACCGGTCGGTATTTCACCGTGTCCTGGCCATCGACGACAAACACGAACTTTTCATCCTGGTCGGTGCCAACCGCCAGGTCGGGGATCAACAGCGCCGAATGCCGCGGCCCGGCAGGAACGCGGACCCGGGCAAAGAACCCCGGCTGCAAAATTCGGGCCGGGCCGGGATTGTGGAAAATCCCGCGCAAGCGCAGGGTCCCGGTCATTGGGTCCACGCGGTTGTCGGCGAAGTCGAGGACTCCTTTGTGCGGGTAACCCTGTTCGTTGGCCAACTCCAGTTCGCAGATCACCTTGCCTTCCCGCAGGCTTTCCTGTTTGCCCTCGCGCACCAGTTGCTGGTACTTGAGCACCGACGGCTCGTCGGCGTCGAAGTAGCAGTAAATCGGGTCCAGCGAGACGATCGTGGTGAGCAGGGTGGACTGGCCCTGGTTGCCGTTGACCAGGTTGCCTTCGGTGATGAGTTTCCGGCTGAGGCGGCCGTCGATCGGCGAGGTGATGTGCGTGTATTCGAGGTTCAGGCGGGCCATCTCGACCGCCGCCCGGGCCGACCCGATCGCGGCCTCGGCTTCGCGTTTGGCCTTGCTCCGGGCGTCGGCCTCCTCGACGGAAATGGCGCGGGACTTGAGCAGGCGCTCGGCCCGCACCCAGTCGTTGCTGGCCAGCTCCCGCCGCGTCTCGGCCTGCGCCAAATCCGCCTCGGTGCGGTCCAGCTCGGCCTGGTAGGGACGCGGATCGATGACCACCAGCAAGTCGCCCTGGTGCACCTCCGCGCCATCCTTGAAATGCACCGACTGGAGATAGCCGCTGACGCGGGCGCGCACCTCGACCATGTCGATGGGCTCGATTCGGCCCGGGTATTCGTCCCACTCGATGACGTCGCGCCGCGCGGGTTGGTTGACGGTGACGTCGGGAGGCGGCCGGGACAGCGGCGGCGGCGTTCGGCGGCAGGCGGAGGCCAGCAGGCTCAGGACCGCCAGGCAGGCCAGGGCGCGAAGGCAAGACCAGGTTCTCATAAGCATGCGGATTGGTGATTGTTCACTCACCGGCCCTCGGCCGCACGGGGGCTAGGCGCCGGAGAAAAACAAGGCCAGGGCCTTGGGGTTGTAATGGGTGGCGATGGCCTGGTCGGTCAGGCCCATGCCGCGGAGGGCGAACCAGACCGCCTGGTGAAGCAACTCCTCGCGCGACACCTTGTAGTTGATGACCGGCCGGCGCGGCAGTCGCGCCATGGCGATCCACGCCGCCACGTGATGCGCGAAGCAGGCGCGATTGCCCCCGGTGATCGGGCACCGAACGGCGTCGCCGGCGGCAATGGCCGCCCCCAGGCAGGCCTCGATGCGGGCGCAGAAACAATCGAACCGGCTGCGAAACAATAGACGGGCGAACGTGCCGTCCTCCAGGAAGCTCTTGATCATCAACCGATGGCGGGTGTCCCAGCGAATCCGGCCGGCGGGCTGGCCCAAGATCAAGGCGCGCATCAGGTAATAAATCAGGTGCACCAGGCTGGAAGTCGAGGGCTCCAATTCGGTCAGGTGGTGGATGGCCGGGTCGATGCCGCGGCAGGTGAACTCCTGGATTTCGAGGTAGAGGGCTTCCTTGCTGGGGAAATGTTTGTAGAGCAGCGGCTCGGAAACGCCGGCGGCCCGGGCCAGGTCCTTGGTCGTCGTTTCGGCAAAACCCCGCCGCGCAAACAGCGGCAAGGCCGCCTTCACGATCGCCCGTTTGCGTGCCTCCGCGGTGAGGCGGGGTTTGTTCACGGGAAAAAGTTAGTGATTACTAACCTTTGTGTCAAATGGAATCGCCTGCCGGCTCTCCGCGGACCGCCCCCCGTGCGCGGCTGCGGAAGAATCCCTCCTCGGAAACGGGCGGGCGACCGCGCCGCTCCGTTCAGCTCTCCACGACGCTGATTTCGACCGGTTCGACGTTGATGCCCAGCCGCTCCAGCCATTTGATGGCCGCCTTGATCTCGGGGCGCTCGCCGCTCAGTTCCAGGCAGACAATGCCCACCTCGTCGTTGACGCTGGCCTGGCGGACATTGGTGATCACCTTGAATTTCTGGCCCAGTTGCCAGATCACCGGCGTTTGGATCAACCGCGGCGGGTACATCAGCCACAGCCGGGTCCGTTGCGGTCGGCCCGGTCTTCGGGACTGCGCAGGTGGAGGCGGTGAGGATCGGCGCGGCATAAGGGCAGGGGGCTAACCTCCCGCGATCGCGGGAATGATGCTCAGCTCGTCCCCCGCCTGGAGCGGGGTCTGCTGGTTTTGCAGAAAGCGGATGTCCTCCTCGTTGACGTAAACGTTGACGAAACGTCGGACCGCCCCCTGCTCATCCAGCAGGCGTTCCTGGATGCCGGGGTAACGCGATTGCAATTGCGCGATCGCGGCCCCGACCGTGGCGGCTTCGACCTCGACGATCTCCTCGTTGTTGGTCAATTTCCGCAGTGGTGTCGGGATTCTGACTTTAATTGGCATAACTCTCAGTTCGTTGAGCGTGGAAGCGATTTCCTGCCAAGTCAAGTTTGGGGTAACGCGGCGCGCCGGTTCTCATTTGGGCCTGGAGGGGCGCGGTGAGCCGCGGGACGCTCGCCTTTGATTCCGGGCCGGGTTAACATCGTGGGGCGGCTTCGCTCGCCGCCAGCCTGGCTTCCGCCTCCAGCAGGGCCTCGAACTCGCGCAGGCTGGGCCGAATCTCCCGCGTGCGTCCGGCGTGTCCGGCCACGGCGTCGAGGGTCTTGAGGCCATTGCCCGTGATGCACAGCACCACCGAGTCGTCGGCGGGGATTTTGCCCCGGGCGATGAGTTTGCGGGCAACACCGACGGTGACGCCGCCGGCGGTTTCGGCGAAGATGCCTTCGCTTTCGGCGAGCAAGCGTATGCCGTCGCGAATCTCGTCGTCGCTGACGTCCTCGGCGGCGCTGTCGGTCTCCTTGATCACGCGGAGGGCATAGAAGCCGTCTGCGGGCGTGCCGATGGCCAGGGATTTGGCGATGGTGTTCGGTTTGACCGGCTTGAAGAAGTCCATGCCGGCCTTGTGGGCGGTCGAGATGGGGGAGCAGCCGGTGGCCTGGGCGCCGTGAATTTTGTAGGGGGTGGCGGGGGCCAGGCCCAGCTTGATGAATTCCTGATAGCTCTTGTGCACTTTGGTCAGCAGCGAGCCGGAGGCCATGCACACCACGGTGTGCTGCGGCACCCGCCAGCCCAGTTGCTCGATGATCTCGAAGCCCATGCTCTTGGA
>JAGWYX010001000.1 GCA_018969165.1 Verrucomicrobiota bacterium | reverse complement strand
TCGATGGTCGAGCTGCCCGCGTTGGTGATTTCCAACTCGCACTTGTCGCTCATGGCGACCTTGCGGACGGCTCGCAGCGGGATGGTGACCGAGTGCGGCGGGCCGACTTCCCAATAGTGTTTCCATTTGAAGACCCGCCGGAGTTTCGCCTCCAGCTTGGGCGTCATGCTCCGTAATTGCGGATCATTGGGCTTGTCGCCGTCCGTGCCCCAGATCAACTCCAGCTTGAGATGCACGTCCGCGGGCTGGGCGCAGGCCGGGCTGAACCGGACCATCCCGCCCAGGCAACCCAGGATGAGCAGCGCGGCCAAGCCGGGAAAACGCGTGGTTTTCATGCACGCAATGTGTGGCCCAAACGCCGCCGGCTGACCAGCCTATTCGTTCCCATGCGTGTCCACCCACACCACGGAAACGCCGTCGGCCTCCGAGCGGAACGATATCGAGGTGGCCTGTTGCAGCGGGGTTTCAATCTCCTGCGCCTGGCCCAGGCCCGCCAGCGCCCCATTCGGGCCCTGGTGGAGCAACGGCACGAGCAGACAGGCCAGCGCCACCGCCACCGCCGCCGGCACGACCCATTTCAGGCCCCATGCCAGCCACGGCACGGCGCTCGCCCTCGGCGCGCCCGCCTCCGGTCGGCGGATTTCCCGCTCGATCCGGGCCCAATAAAACTCGCGGGTCTCGGGCAGCGGCCGCTCGAGTTCGCCCTGGGCCAGCAGGGAGCGGAGGTGCTGCAGTTCCGTGAACCAGGCGCGCGCCTCCGGGTCGTGATCCAGCCGCTCGGCGACTGGTTCTCGATCGCGGGCCGGCAGTTCGCCGTCCAGGTAGGCCTGCAGCCTCAGTTGGGTCTCGGGGTCGATCATTTCAGTTCTTCTCGTTTTAAACCGGCCAGCAGCACCGCCATCTTCCGGCGGGCATAAAACAACCGGGACATCACCGTCCCGATCGAGCAGCGCATTACTTTGGCAATCTGTTTGTACTCCATCTCTTCAAATTCATGCAGGATTAACACCGTGCGGTGCTCGGCCGAGAGCTGGCCCAGCGCACGGTCGATGCGCTGCCGCAGTTCGCTCCGCTCCAGGCGCTCGGTGGGATTGGGCGTGAGCACCGGCAATTGGCGCTCGACCCCGCCTGATTCCTCGTTCAACTGCTCGATCGACTCGGCGCGCTGCCGCTTGTGCTTGCGCAACTGGTCCAGACACAGGTTGATCACGATCCGCGTGATCCAGGTCACGAAACTGGATTCACCCTGGAACTGTTTCAACCGTTGCCACGCCTTGACCCAGGCTTCCTGAGAAAGATCAACCGCCTCGTCCTCGTTGCGCAGCATGCTGAACGCGCGGGCATAAATCTTGTCACGATGTCGGTAAACCAACTCCTCGAAGGCCAGCATGTCGCCTCGTTGCGCGGTCCGCACCAGCGCTTCGTCGGGTGCGGAGGAGTGGTCAACTTTCTTCGACATCGGTTGGACGGGCGGTTGTCCGGGGATATTCAGCCCGGTTCACCACCTCCCCTTGGTCGTGGGCAGCCGCCGACCCAACCGCGCATCCCGCTGGCAGGCCGCGTCGATCGCCCGCGCGAAGGCCTTGAACAGGGCCTCGACCACATGGTGCGGCTCTGTCCCGTACAGCCGCTCCAGGTGCAGCCCGCACCGGGCCGCGTTGGCGAACCCTTGAAAGAACTCGCGGGCCAGACCGAAGCGAAAGGCGCAGGCGGCATCCTGGTCCTTCTCTCGGGTCGTCAGCCGTTTGAAGGCCAGGGCATCCAGGCCGCGCCAGGTCAGGTGCGGCCGACCCCCGAAGTCCACCACGCAGCGGGCCAGGCACTCGTCCATCGGCACGTAAGCCTCGCCGGTAAACGGGTTGCGC
>JAGWYX010000999.1 GCA_018969165.1 Verrucomicrobiota bacterium | reverse complement strand
GTTGTTGCCGGTGTCGGCGACGAACAGGTCGCCACTGGCGTCCAGGGCCACGGCGGACGGGCTGGTGAGACTGGCGTCCGTCGCCCCGCCGCCATCGCCGGAGAAGCCCGGCGTGCCATTGCCGGCGACGGTGCTGATGATGCCCTCGGGGTCCACGGCGCGGATGCGGCCGTTAAACTGGTCGGCGATGAACAGGTCGCCAGCCGCGTCCAGGGCCACACCAATCGGATTGGCCAGATTGGCGTCGGTGGCGGCCCCACCGTCACCGAAATAGCCGAACAGACCGTTGCCGGCAACGGTGGTGATGACGCCGTTGGTGTCCACCTGGCGAATGAGGTTATTGCCGGCATCCGCGATAAAGAGGGTGCCAGCCGGGTCCGTCGCCAGGCCGCCGGGGTATCGGAGGCTGGCGTTGGTCGCCGCGCCGCCATCGCCGGAGTAAGCCGGTGTGCCGTTGCCCGCCACGGTCGTGATGATGCCGCGCGTGTCCACCTGGCGGACGCGGTTATTCCCACCGTCGGCGATGAACAGGTTGCCCTGGCCATCGACCGCCACGGCGGCCGGAGCGGTGAACGTGGCGTCGAGTGCCGGGCCGCCATCACCGGAGTAGCCTTGGCTGGCGTTGCCGGCGACGGTGGAGATGATGCCTCGGGTATCCACCTTGCGCACGCAGTTGTTCCAGTCATCAGCGATGAACAGGTTGCCGGCGCTGTCCACCGTCACTCCCACCGGATTGGCCAGGTTGGCGGCCGTCGCCGATCCGCCGTCTCCCGAGTAGCCCTGCGTGCCATTACCCGCCACGGTCGTGATGATACCGGCCGCGGTCACCTTGCGGACGCGATTGTTGCCGGCGTCGGCAATGAACAGGTTACCGGCCGAGTCGGTCGCGATGCCGGTCGGATTGCCGAGACTGGCGTTGGCGGCGGCCCCGCCATCGCCGAAGTTGCCTTGAGTCCCATTGCCCGCGGCGGTCGAAATGATGCCGCTCGGGATATTAGTCCCGTTGAGCTGCCACTGATAGTCGAACGGGCCGGTGCCGGTTACCACCACCACCAGAGTCACCGTGCTGCCGACGAAAGCGGTCTGGTTGGTCGGTTGGGTGGTGATCGTCGGCGGGGTTTGCGCCAGGCTGGCGGTGGACCCCAGCGCGATCGCAGTCACGGCGCTGAGCAGGCGGGCGTCGCGGTTGGCCGCGCCGCGGCCAGGCAGAGGGTTCGCGCTTCCAGCGGTCTTGGGCTTGAACACCTCAGCGCAGGGCTTCCACATGCGCTGGCATCCAAGCATCGCCCTGGAGGATTGTCAACGGCCGGCCAAACTCAAACCTCGCCGATCAACGTGTCATTGCCGGGCACCTCACGCTGCGGATCGGTATCCAGCGAGGCGCCGCCTCAGACTCAATTCAAGCTGTGATTAACCGGTGCACAACTCGGGCTTGTCGGCGGCATACGTCGGTTTACAGTCACCGGTCAAATGCACGATCCGTTTGCCCAGTTCGATGCCGAAACCGCGGAGGGGTTCCTGGAGTCTTTCGACCCGGTGACGCGGGGCCGTGGGGAGACCTACTTCCGCCAGGGGCGGGTAAGCCTGCTCGAGCCCGAGGACGGGCAGCCGATTTTCCTGGCGACGGTTCAAGGGAGTCAGCTTTACCAGGTCACGGTGTGTTACGACGAAGACGACGGGTGGTTGGGGACGTGCACGTGTCCGGTCGAGTTCGATTGCAAGCACGTTTACGCGGCGATGAAGGCCGTCCTGGCCGAGCGCAGCATCGCGGCCGTGCGCGGGTTGAGCGCGGGCGCGACCCCCAAGCCGGGCGGCGCCGGGAAAGCCACCGTGCGACCCAAAGCGCAGCCGGGACCGCCCCCGGCGCCGG
>JAGWYX010000079.1 GCA_018969165.1 Verrucomicrobiota bacterium | reverse complement strand
GGGCCCGGACAATCTTCGTTGAACCCGCGGCCTCGCGGGAGCAAACCAAGGTCCACATTCCGCGGGACCTGCCACGCGCCGGGATTTTTTGCTTCATTTCGGGGCGACTTTGCGTTAAATTTGTCCTGCGACAGTGGACAAAGACGACGACTTATAGCAAATTGAAACACGTATGAGCGATGAAGCCATGAGCAATTTCACGCCGCGGGCGCAGCAGGTGCTGGCGCTGGCGAGGAAGGAAGCCGACCGTTTCAACCACAACTTCCTCGGCACCGAACATCTCCTGCTCGGCCTCATCAAGCTGGGCCAGGGCGTCGCCGTCAACGTCCTCCAGCGCCTCGGCCTGGACCTGGAAACGGTGCGTCTGGAGGTCGAAAAAATGGTCGGCACCGGCCCGGACCAAAAGGTCATCGGCAACATCCCTTACACGCCCCGGGTTAAAAAGGTCCTCTCCCTGGCGGCCAAGGAAGCCAAGGCCTTGACCCATACCTACGTCGGGACTGAACACATCTTGCTGGGCCTGCTCCGCGAGGGCGACGGGGTTGCCGCCAAAGTGCTCAAGAACCTCGATGTCGATATCGAGCAGACACGCCAGGAAATCCTCAAGGAACTGGACCCGAACTACAGCGCGCCGGAGGAACCGGCGGGCGGCGAGGGCGCCGAAAAGGCCCCCGAGAAAAAAGGCGAAATCAAGACCCCGGCCTTGAAGGCCTTCGGGCGGGACCTGACCGAGATCGCGCGCAAGGGCGAGATGGACCCGGTGATCGGCCGCAAGAACGAGATCGAGCGGGTGATCCAGATCCTGTGCCGCCGGACCAAGAACAACCCGGTCCTGCTCGGCGAAGCCGGCGTCGGCAAGACCGCCATCGTCGAGGGCCTGGCGCAAGAAATTGCGCGCGGGAACGTGCCCGAATTGCTGCGGGAAAAACGGGTGATCACGCTGGACCTGGCCCTGATGGTCGCCGGCACCAAATACCGCGGCCAGTTCGAGGAACGCATCAAGGCCGTGATGGACGAAATCCGGCGGGCCAAGAACATCATCCTGTTCATCGACGAACTCCACACCATTGTCGGGGCCGGCTCGGCCGAAGGCACCATGGACGCCTCCAATATCATCAAGCCCGCCCTGAGCCGCGGCGAGATGCAGTGCGTCGGCGCCACCACGCTGAACGAGTACCGCAAATACATCGAAAAAGACGCGGCCCTCGAGCGACGCTTCCAGACCGTCAAAGTGGACGCCCCGTCGATCGACGAGGCCATCCTCATCCTGAAGGGGCTCCGCCCGAAATACGAAGAGCACCACAAGGCCGAGATCACCGACCTGGCGATCGACTCGGCCGTCAAGCTCTCCGAACGCTACATCACCGGACGCTACCTGCCCGACAAGGCCATCGACGTCATGGACGAGGCGGGTTCGCGGGCGCGGATCAAGGTCATGACCCGCCCGCCCGAGGTCAAGGACCTCGAGTCCGAGATCGGCGAAATCAAATTGCGGAAGGAACGCGCGATCAAAGAGCAGGACTTTGAAGGCGCCGCGGCCATGCGCGACAAGGAGAAACAGGCCAAAGAACGCCTGGAACGCGTGATGGACGCCTGGCGCACCTCGCGCGAAGAAAAACGGATCGTCGTCGATGAAGAGGACATCCTCCAGGTCGTGGCCAAATGGACCGGCATCCCCCTGCGGCGGCTGGAGGAAAACGAGATTCAAAAGCTGCTCCAGATGGAGCAAGATGTGGACCGGGTGGTGATTGGTCAGCGCGAAGCGGTGTCGGCGATGTGCAAGGCCCTGCGGCGGTCTCGCGCGGACCTCAAAGATCCCAAACGCCCCATCGGCACGTTCATGCTGCTCGGCCCCACCGGCGTCGGCAAGACCCTCCTGGCCAAGTCGCTGGCGGAGACCCTGTTCGGCGACGCCAAATCGCTCATCCAACTCGATATGAGCGAGTACATGGAGAAGTTCACCGTGTCGCGCCTGGTTGGCTCTCCTCCGGGCTATGTCGGTTTCGAGGAAGGCGGGCAGTTGACCGAGCAGGTCCGGCGCAAACCCTATTCGGTGGTGCTGTTCGACGAAGTCGAAAAGGCCCATCCGGACGTGTGGAACATCCTCCTGCAAATCCTCGAGGAAGGAAAGCTCACCGACAGCATGGGGCGCGTGGTTGACTTTCGGAACACGATCATCCTGCTCACGTCGAACGTCGGGGCCGAGACCATCAAAAAGTCCTCGACCATCGGGTTTACCCCGATCACCGATGAGGCCAGCTACGAGAAGATGCGCGAACGGCTCATGGACGAGGCCAAGCGCACGTTCAAACCCGAGTTCCTCAACCGCCTGGACGACGTGATCGTTTTCCGGACGCTGACCAAGCCGGACCTGATCGAGATTCTGGGGCTGGAGATCGCCAAGGTCTGCGACCGGCTCAAAGGCCGGAAGATTTCACTCGAGCTCGACGACAAGGCGAAGGATTTCCTGATCGAGAAAGGTTACGACCCCACCTACGGCGCGCGACCGATGCGCCGCGCCGTCGAGCGCTTCCTCGAAGACCCGTTCGCCGAGGAATTGCTCAAGGGCAACCTCCACGACAACGACCCGGTGCAGGTCACGGCGACGGCCGACAAGCTGGTCTTTTCCCAAAAAACCGACAAAGCCGCGGCGGACGGCGCCTTGTCCAGCGCCGAAGGCGCGCTCTCGGGTTCCTGACGCCGGGGTGGCAGGGGGGAGTCATGGACGGTTGCGCCCAGGGTAGGCCGAGCTGCAAGAAACTGAGATGCGCCTGGGGCGCCGCAGCGCAATTCTCATTCTCGAGCGCGGGTGTGCGACCCGCAGCGGCGGCGGTGCTGACGGGGCCTGGAATTGTCTTCCATACCAACGGCAGGATGAGCGTGCCGCGGCTCACCGAGCCGCGCCCCGCTAGAACTACCCCCCGCGAATGAACTTTCTGGCTGACAACTGGGTGGGCGGCTGGTTGCAGGGACTGGGGCGGATCGCCCTGTTGTGCCTGGAGGTGGTCCGCTCGCTCCTGCTGGCCCGGCCCCGGTCGCAGGAGCTGCTCTACCAAATCTATTTCATCGGGGTTAAATCCCAGTCGGTCGTTCTCATCACGGGGGCCTTCACCGGGATGGTCCTGTGTGCGCAGACCTACTACAAGTTCCATGAGGTCAAGATGGATACCGCCACTCTGGCGGTAGTCAGCGTGTCGATGTGCAGCGAGCTGGGACCGGTGCTGACGGCGCTGATGGTGGCTGGCCGGGTCGGGGCGGCAATGGCGGCGGAACTGGGCACGATGCGGGTAACGGAGCAGATCGATGCGTTGCGCACGCTGGCGACGCACCCGATCGATTACCTGGTGGTGCCGCGGCTGTTTGCCACAGTGCTGGCATTGCCGCTGCTCACCGCCGAAGCGATCACGGTTGGCATTGGCGCCGGAGACGTCGTGGCGGTGCACCTGCTGGGGATCGACCCCACCTACGCGTGGAACAACATGCTGCGCTACACCCGGGTCAGCGACGTCGCGATGGGAATCAGCAAGGCCTTCATCTTCGGGGCGATTGTCGCGGTCGTCGGCTGCTACAAAGGATTGAGCTGTCATGAGGGCGCCGAGGGCGTGGGCCGCGCGACCACCGAAGCCGTCGTCTTCGCGTCGATCACGATTCTGATCTGCAACTTTTTCCTGAGTCTCTTTCTCACGCACTTGGTGGGAGGCGTATGATCGAGGTGCGGAACCTGGAAAAGAGCTTCGGGCCGAACCGGGTGCTGGCGGGGGTCACGCTGCGGATCGAGCGCGGGGAGTCGGTGGTGGTCATTGGCCGGAGCGGCGGCGGCAAGAGCATCCTGCTCAAGCACCTGATCGGCTTGTTGACGCCGGATGCCGGCGAGGTGTTGATTGACGGTCAAAGCCTGGGCCGGATGAACGAGCGGCAATTGCTGGTGGTGCGCCGGAAATTCGGCATGCTCTTCCAGGGAGCGGCGTTGTTCGACTCGCTGACGGTGGCGGAGAACGTCGGGTTTGTGCTGCGTCGGGAGGGGGATCTGCCGCAGGCGCAAATCACCCGCCGCGTCGCCGAGGCGCTGGAAATGGTGGACCTGGCGGGCACGCAGGACAAGAAACCCGCGGAACTTTCGGGGGGCATGCGTAAACGGGTCGGGCTGGCCCGCGCCATCATTTACCGGCCACAGATCGTGCTCTACGACGAGCCCACGACCGGCTTGGACCCGATCGTGGCCGATAGCATCGACCAGTTGATCGTGCGGCTGACCGAGCGGCTGGACGTGACCTCGGTGGCGGTCACCCACGATATGCGCAGCGCCCGCCGGATCGGCCAGCGCATCCTGATGCTGCACGAAGGACGAATTCATACCAGCGCCACCCCCGACGAATTGTTCGCGTCCACCGACCCGGTGGTGCAACGATTTGTCAACGGGGTGGCCGATCCCCGGATCCCTGGAGTCAATTGACTATGAGCCAATCGCGTCTGGAATGGAAAGTGGGTTTGTTTGTCCTGGTCTGCCTGGTCCTGCTGGGCACGCTGGTGATCGAGTTCTCCAAAGGCTGGACCCTGTTCAAATCCACGTACGAGTTGCGGTTGCGCACGACCAACGTGGGCGGGATCAAGGCCGGCGCGGTGGTCCTGATGGCCGGCGTCCCGGTCGGCAACGTGGCCCGGGCCGAGCTGAATCCGGACGGCCGCTCGGTAGTGGTGTTCATCGAGGTGCTCAGCCGCTACCCCGTTCACCGGGACGCCCGTTTCGTGATCGAGCAGGCCGGCTTCCTGGGCGACCAGTACATCTCGATCCTGCCGCGGGCAATTCAGGTCCCCGAATTGCTCAAACCGGGCGAAGAAGTCGCCTGCGAAGAACCGTTCAACCTCCAGGAAGTCGCCCGCTCGGCCGCCGGCCTGATCAAGCGCGTGGACGAGACCGCCGCCAAACTCAACGAGGCGGTCTCGCGCATCGACACCACGTTTCTGTCCGAGCAGACACTGACGAACCTGGCGATCACGGTGACCAACTTCCGGCGGCTGTCGGACCGGTCGCTGGCCACGCTGGACGGTGTGGATGCCTTGCTGTTGACCAACACCCCCGGCGTGAACGCCACGGTCAGCAACCTGACGGCCTTCTCCGCGGAAATCCAGCGGGTCACGGGCCAACTGCAGCAGGTCGTGGCGACCAACCGGGAGGCCATCGACCGGGCCGTTAAAAATGTTGAATCGGCGACGCAGCGGGCCGATAACATGCTGCAAGCACTGCAGGCTGGGAAGGGCCTGGCCGGCAGCCTGCTGAACAACGAACAACTCAAGGCTGATCTGTCGCTGATGGCCAGCAACTTTACCGTGCTCAGCAGCAACCTGAATAAATTCGGGTTGCTCTATAAACCCCGGCTCCCCAAACACCGGTCCACCGTCATCCGCCGGCCCACCGAGCCGTTCCCCCCTTGATCTATGTCGCTTTGGGTCCTCCGCATCCTGTTCCTGTCCCTGTGCATCCTGGCCGGCTACGCGATCAGCCAGGTGGCGCCCGACCTCATCAGCAACGGCATCTACGGGGTGATGATCGGGTTCGGCTTTGGCGGCTTGCTGATCGCCATCGACGAGATGCTCAAGGGGTTTTCGCTGCGCGCCTTTTCCGCCGCCACGTTCGGCCTCATGCTCGGGGCGGTCGTGGCCTGGCTGATTGACCGCTCCGAGTTATTCCTGTTTGTGGGCTCGCAGGAGGCCCCCACCCGGTGGCTGATCCGACTCTCGCTCTTCGTCGCCTTCAGCTACATCGGCATGATCCTGGCCATGCGCAGCAACAAGGAGGATTTCTCCCTCATCATCCCCTACGTCCGCTTCGCCTCCGAAGGTAAACCCACCAACCTCCTGGTGCTGGACACCAACGTCATCATCGACGGCCGGATCGCCGACCTGATCGAGGCCAACTTCCTGGAGGGCGTCGTGGTGGTGCCGCGCTTCGTGCTGCGCGAACTGCAATTGATCGCCGATTCCAGCGATCCCATCCGCCGCGCGCGCGGCCGGCGCGGACTCGAAATGCTCGGCCGCATCCAGCACAACACCCGCAACGAGGTCAAAATCCACGAAGGCGATTTCCCGGAGACCCAGGAGGTGGACGCCAAGCTGGTGCAACTGGCCCGGGTGCTGGGAGCCAAGCTGATTACCAACGATTATAACCTGGGCAAGATCGCCGAACTCCAGTCCGTCCAGTGCATCAACCTCAACGAGCTGGCCAAGGCGATGAAGCCGGTGATCCTGCCGGGGGAAACGCTCAACCTGAAGATCGTGCGCGAAGGCCGGGACAAGGGCCAGGGCATCGGCTATCTGGGCGATGGCACCATGGTCGTGGTCAACCAGGCCCAGGGCCTGATCGGCCAGCAGATCGAGGTCCAGGTGCTCAGCCTGCTGCAAACCGGGGCCGGGATCATCATCTTTGCCGACCCCAAATCGCCAGTCCCGGCTTGAATTCCGGCGACGGAGGCGGCATCGTATAGCCATGACGTGGGTCACCGTAGCGCGGGTCTTCAACCCGGCCGAGGCGGAATTGGTCCGCTCGCGCCTCGAGGCCGCCGGGCTATGCGTCAACCTCACCCATGAACTGGCCGGCTTGGCCCTGGGCTCGACCCTCACCACCGGCGGCGTGCGGGTGCAGGTGCCGGAGGACGTTGCCGAGGAGGCCCGGGCCTTGATCGCCTCCAAGGACACCGAAGGCGCATGAAGTCTGGCCACGCCGCCGCGCTGGCGCGGCTGCAGACGCAACTCCCGGACGGCGAGTTCCGGTTGGACCTGGCGGCGCGCCAACGGCACGCCGGCGACAAGTGGTTCGCCCGCGCCACCCCTGATGCCGTGGCCTTGCCCCGCGGCACGCGCTCCGTCGCCGCGGTCCTGCGCCTCGCCAACCACCTGGGCATCCCGGTCACCGCCCGCGGCGCCGGCCACGGTTACGTCGGCGGCTGCGTCCCGGTCCGGGGCGGGATTGTCCTGTCGTTGGCGCGCATGAACCGCGTCAAGGAAATCAACCCTGTCGATTTCGTTGCGGTGGTGCAACCGGGGGTGAAGACGCAGGACCTCCAGGAGGCGGTCGAGCAACGCGGCCTCTACTACCCGCCCGACCCGGCCAGCCGCGCCGACTGTAGCATCGGCGGCAACATCGCCACCAATGCCGGGGGACCGCGCTGCCTGAAATACGGCGTGACGCGCGATTACGTCCTGGGCCTGGAGGTCGTGTTGGCCGACGGCACGGTCGTGCGGCTGGGCGGCCGGACGCACAAGAACAAGACCGGCTTCGAATTAAGCCGCCTGTTCGTCGGCTCCGAAGGCCTGCTGGGGGTGGTGACGGAGGCCACGCTGAAGTTGCTGCCGCTGCCCCCATTCCGCGGCTGCCTGGCCGCCGGGTTCGCCTCGATGCCCGCCGCGGTACACGCCATCCAGGCCGTGTTTGCGGGCGGATTCCTACCCTGTGCCGTCGAGGTCGCCGACGCCTTCACGCTGGCGGCGGCACGGAGACGGACCGGCAGCCGGCGGCTGGCAGGTTGCCAGGCCCACTTGATCCTCGAGTTGGACGGGCAAGAACGCTCGGTCCGGGGCGAGCTGGGGCAGCTCGAGCGCCTGCTGCGCCGCTCCCGGCCGCGCTTTGTGCAGCGGGGGTTTGGCGCCCGCCAGTGCGAGGCATTTTGGAAACTGCGCCGCGAGTTCTCCTACGCGCTGCGGGACACCGGCCTGACCAAGCTCAATGAGGATATCGTGGTCCCGCGCGGTCGGCTGGAGGACTTGTTCCAGTTCACCGCCGGCCTCGAACGCCGCTACGGGCTGCCGGTCGCTTGCTTCGGGCACGCCGGCGACGGCAACATCCACGTCAACGTCATGGTGGATCCGAACCAGCCGGACCTGGCTCGCCGTCAACAAGAGGTCCTGGACGCGCTATTCCAAAAGGTGCTCGGCTGGGGCGGCGTGATTACGGGCGAGCACGGCATCGGGCTGGCCAAGCAGCGCTGGTGGCCGCTGGCGGTCGGGCCGGCCGTCCAGGCCTTACATCACCAGGTCAAACGCGCCCTGGACCCGCGAGGGGTACTGAACCCGGGGAAGTTCGTGTGAAGAGGCCACCCGCCAAGGCTGCACCCATCCCGTCAGTGGGGCGCCTGTGTCGCTCCCCTGGCAGGAGAGCGGGGGACGGTCTGCCGCCGTCCGAAGGGTAAAGGGCGCTTAGTGCCGCGCGCGGTAATCGCCACCGCCGCGTCCACCACCGCCACCGTATGGGCGATCCTCCCGTGGCCGGGCCTCGTTGACCGTCAGGGCGCGGCCCTGAAAGTCCTTCTGGTGGAACATGGTGATCGCCTTCTTGGCGTCCTCATCCGAACTCATCTCCACGAAGGCGAACCCGCGCGAACGCCCGGTGTTCCGATCCAACATGATGTTGACCGACACTACCGTGCCCGCCTGCCCGAAGTAATCCTGCAGGTCGTTTTCAGTCGCGCTATAGACGAGGTTGCCGACGAACAGTTTGGTTGCCATACCTTATGCTTGATTGCTGGTTAGTCGTTCCGCTCTGCGTTGTGTTGGTGGGCGTTCCCCCTCCGGAGTTTCAATCGTCACCGCTGTATCAGCAACTGTCTGACAATCACCGTCTCACTCAACGAACTGCATCGGACGCGCCGCACTATGAACTGAAACAATTCGTTGACAAGCAAATAAAATCGCCGCGTCACCCCTCCCATCCGGCCTCGAGTAAGAGTTACTCGTGGCGCATTACGCCCGAGAATCGGTCGGGCGCCCTGCCCTCACCGCGCCGTGGCGGCGGGCTTAGGACCGCCCGCCCTGCCGTCCGCGGCGATGTTCATGCGAATTGGCGGCCCGTAGGCTGGGGGGATTCAGGGCGAGCCGCCTGGTAATCACGCGCCGCCGATCAGCACGACAAACTCGCCGCGCCATGACCGCGCCTGCAGCCGCTGCAGTAAGTCCGCCGGTGCGCCGCGCACGAACTCCTCGAACCGCTTGGTCAGTTCCCGGCCCAGCACCACCTCCCGCTCCGGCAGCAGTTCGGCCAACTCCCGCAGCAACCGTTCCATCCGATGCGGCGATTCATACAACACCAGCGTCCCGCGCACCGAAGCCAAGACCGCCAACCGCTGGCGACGCTGCCCGGATTTGTGCGGCAGGAATCCCACAAAATGAAACTCGTCGGTCGGCAACCCGCTGGCCGTCAGCGCCGCCACCAACGCGCACGCCCCCGGCACCGGCTCGACCCGCAGACCCGCCACCACCGCCGCCCGCACCACGCGCTCGCCCGGGTCGCTGATCCCCGGGCTGCCGGCGTCCGTGACCAACGCCACGGTCTGACCGCCCCGCAGTCGTTCGAGGATTTCCTCGCTGCGCCGGGCTTCGTTGAATTGGAAGCAACTGACCAGCGGTTTGCGAATCCCGAAATGGCTGAGCAATCGGCCGGTGCGGCGCGTGTCCTCGGCGGCGACCACATCGCACTCCTTGAGCGTGCGCAACGCCCGCAGCGTGATGTCCTCCAGGTTGCCTATCGGCGTGGCCACCAGGTAGAGCGTGCCGGGAATCAGCGCCGGGGCTGTCGTTTCCATCGCCCTGCTTTTAGGCCGTCCCCGGTCATCTGGAAATGATTTTTTCCCTGGCGAGGCGCGCCTCAGACCGTGCTTTAAAAACAGAGCGCGGCTGGGTCGAAGACCAGCCGCAGCGCGGCGACTGCGTATCACGTGCCCGAAACGCAAGGCGCGCTGCGGCTGGTCGAGGACGACCCAGCCG
>JAGWYX010000998.1 GCA_018969165.1 Verrucomicrobiota bacterium | reverse complement strand
CGCCGAGCGACCGAGGCGGAGGAATTGCTGCGCACCATCGACACCCGCGGACTCACCGGTCCCGTCGCCGCCGTCCACGCCCTGGCCCGTTTCGAGGCGGGGCTGGCCTTGCACCGATATGAGGAAGCCCGGCGCGAGAGCGAGCAGGTCGATCCCCATTACCTGTTTCCGGTCCAGCGCGATCAGTTCGAGCGGGAACGGCGACAATTGCCGGCTCCTCCGGATCACCGGCGGCCGGGCTGAGCCTTGGGGTCCGCCGCCGTGGCACCGCGCGTGAGCCGACGAAGGAACAGGCTGGTCAGAGTGGCGCGGGTTGGATTAAGCTGGCGGTGGTCAGCCCCGGTTTGAAAACCTGGTTCCAACAGATCGCCGAAATCCTCGCCTGCGCGTGGCGGTTGCGTCCGCACTTGCGCGGGGGGCGCTACCTGGTGAGCGCGGTGGTGGGCAGCTCGTTGCTTTCGGCGCTGCTCGAAGGGGTGGGGGTGAGCCTGTTGGTGCCGCTGCTGTCCTTGCTGCTGGCCCCCACCGGCACGACCCCGCGGATGCGCCCGATCCGCTGGATGGAGACGGCGTTTCCGCATTATGGCCCGACGTTCCGTGTGGTGGCGTTTTGCGTGCTGGTCCTGGCGGCGATCACCACCAAGAACGCGGTGGCTTACGCGAGTCAACTGCTGGCGGCCAAGCTCAAGCGTCGCATCTCGGTGAATCTGCGCTCCTCCTTGTTCGAGCGCCTGCACCAGGCTGAACTCCACCTGTTCGAGCGCCGCACGGCGGGCGAACTCAGCAACCTGTTCCTGACTGAGACGCATCGGGCACTCAACACGGTGGACCATTTGTTGTTGCTGGGCCAGCGCGGCAGCATCGCCCTGTTCTACCTGGTCGCCCTGGTGTTGATCTCCTGGCAGTTGACGTTGATCACGCTGGTGCTCACCGGGGTGATCGGGGTGACAATGATCTCGCTTTACCGCCAGCTCCGCCGCAGCGGCCGGACCATCACGGACCTGAACCAGCGCCTGGCCTCCTGCCTGCTGGAGAGCTTCGCGGGCATCCGCGTCATCCGGGCCACCCATTCGCAGGCACGCGAGTTGGCCCGGTTCAACGCCTTGAGCGGTGCCCAGGCGGAACTCGAGGAAGACGTTGCGCGGGCCAATGCGTTGCTAGCGCCGCTGGCGGAGACGGTGGCGGTGAGCGGCGCGATGGTGATTGTGGGTTGCGCCTATTTCTTTTTCGTGCGCCCCGGGCTGATGTTGAGCAGTTACCTGCTCGGGTTCGGCTTTATCCTGCTGCGCCTGCTGCCGCTGGTGAACCAGATTTACGGCTTGCACGGCTACGTCACCTACCTGGCCGAGGGCGCCAAGGAAGTCGAGCGCTGGTTGGATACACCGCAGCATCCGGTCCGCGCGTTTGGCCGGGCCGCCTTCACCGAGGTGCGCGAGGCGATCCGCTTCGAGGCCGTCGGCTACACCTATCCCAACGGTACCCGCGCGCTGGAGGCGGTGAGTTTCGAGATTCCGGCCGGAGCCACGGTCGCGTTGGTCGGCGCTTCCGGCTCCGGCAAGACCACCATTGCCAACCTCCTGCTCCGCTTCCGCCAGGCGGCGGACGGACGGATCACGGTGGACGGCCGGGACTACTGGGAGTTTTCGGCCGAGACGTGGCATTGCGGCGTGGCGGTGGTGGAACAGGAGGCCTTTCTGTTTCATGACACGATGGCCCAAAATATCGGCTACGGCTTTCCTGAGGTGTCCGAAGCGTCGGTGCGCGAGGCGGTGCGGCTGGCCAACCTCGAGGACGTGGTGAGCGCGTTGCCGAACGGGCTGAACACCGTGGTCGGCGAGCGCGGGACGTTGCTGTCCGGCGGGCAGCGACAGCGGC
>JAGWYX010000997.1 GCA_018969165.1 Verrucomicrobiota bacterium | reverse complement strand
GTTCAGGTGTTCGCCCGGAGTCGGAGGCCAATTAATCGCATTTGGTGACGGACGCAACGGTTTGAACAACCTTTCGGACAGGTATATCGAGTTCAATGGCACCACGGGCATTATAGACTTTTACGTTTATCCTGGATTCCGGGTTTACCTTGCGGCTCAGAATATCGTGACTGATGATCGGTGGCACTCCGCCGTCGCAACGTTGTCGCCGGCGGGTATGAACTTGTACCTCGACGGCTCGAAAGTCGCCACGAAGCCGAGCGTGACGTCCGCGTATGCTTACAGCGGGTATTGGCAGATCGGAAGCTCGATAGCTGACATCGACGATGTCCGGATTTACAGTCGTGCGCTTTCGGATTCAGAGGTGGCGGCCCTTTTTGTCACGGAGTCGAAGACCATCCCTTATCTAAAGGTGCAGGTAAAATCGATCCGAGTAAACATGTTCGTTGAGGCAGGCAAAACCAACCAGCTTGAGACGACGACTGACTTGGTCAACTGGACTGCAGTTGGGACTCCATTTGTTTCATCGACGCCGACGCTTTATCAGGACTTCGATGTGTTGAATGGCACAAACGGATTCTTCCGAATCCGTGAAATCCCTTGAGGTTTGCGGCTTGGCGCGGTGCTCTCCTCCGGGGCCAGGGAGAATCGTTCGCCGTCTGGTGGAAGATTCGGTCCGTTGCGATCAGACCATTTCGGTCTGACATCGCGCGCGAAACGTGAGAATTGTCAGCGACGCCAGCCCGCGGCTCCCTCTCCCTGCAGGAAAAGTGAGCGGACTGACGTCCGCTGCTACCGGGTTCATGGAAAAGCCCTTGTTCCATTCGGACCTGCTCACGGCCCATGAACCTGGTAGGGCGGCGCTGCCGCGCCGCCGGGCCGAGCGGCAACTCGGTCCTGCCGTGCACCGGTTCACGGAAAGCCGAACGTCGGTTTCAGACCTCGATGCTGGCGCATTGACTTTCCATCAACCGCCAGAACGGCCGCCAGGTTTTGGAGTGCGCCAGTCCTCTGGCGCTCTTCAATCTGGCTGCGCACGGGGCAAAGCGGCGGAGGTCCGCCGCACTCCAAGACGCTATCGCGCCGGCTCCGATCCATTCCCATTGATGGTTCCATTTGATGCGCCATCGGGGAGGGGTCTCGATTCGCTGCGTGGATTCGTGTTCATTCGTGGTTTTCTTGCCCCCGGAACTGAATTCCGCCATGATCGCACGGTGGCCCCGTTATGAAGTTCTCGATTCGACCTTTCGCCTGGCTGGTGCTGGCGCTGCTGCCCGTGCTGCCGCACCGTCTCGACGGCGCCGATGCGGCCCGGCCCAACATCCTGTTTATCATCACCGACGATCAGCGGTTTGACATGATGGGCAATGTCACGCCCGCGTTGCACACGCCGGAGATGGATCGCCTGGCCCGGGACGGGGTCCGTTTCGAGCACGCTTACGTGACCACCTCGATCTGCGCCGCCAGTCGGGCCAGCATGCTCTGCGGGCTGGTCGAGCGGACGCACCGTTACACCTTCCTGACGCCGCCGCTCGGGGATGCGTTCGTGGAAATGAGCTTTCCCCGGCTGCTGCGCCAAGCCGGTTACCGCACCGGTTACGTCGGCAAACTCGGCGTCAACTTGCGAGCGGGCACTACGGGTCGGCTTTATGATTATTTTCATGAACTGGGCCCGCCGTTCTGGAAACCGCAACCGGACGGCACCCGGCGGCACCTGACGCACCTCGAGGGCGACGCGGCCGTCGCGTTTCTCGAAGACCAGGCTCGAGCCGGCGGCGGACGGCCGTTCTGTCTCACCGTCGGCTTCAATGCCCCGCACGCCCAGGACGAAGCCCCACAGCAATACTTCTGGCCGCCGGAAGTGGACGCACTTTAC
>JAGWYX010000996.1 GCA_018969165.1 Verrucomicrobiota bacterium | reverse complement strand
GGGGTTGGAACGACGAACGCGACCGCCGAACTGAATGCGGTGCGGGCCGCTTTTGCGCAATGGCAGGCGGTCCCGGGCTCGATCCTCAAGTTCGAGGACGCGGGCCTGGTCGCGCCGGGAGTGGATGTCAATCCTTACGACGATACCAACGTCATCTTTTGGGCCAGGACCAGCACGCTGGTGGGCGGGGGGACCGATGACATCAGTGGCCTGACGGGCGTGACGTACTTTTCATATTGGGATGACAATGTGCTGGCGGGGGCCGACATCGTGTTCAACGGCGTGCAGTTCCGTTGGTTCAGCGATTATTTTGACACCGTCAACGCCGGGTATTTTGTCGAGGCGGTGGCGACTCACGAGATCGGCCATTTCATCGGCCTGCATCACTCCCCTGTGGGTGGAGCCACCATGCTGGCACGCGGCCCCGGCGGGGTCACCAACAGCCAGGCCGGGCTTTCGAGCGACGAGATCGCGGCGGTCCATTTCCTCTATCCGAAACCAGCCACGCCCTTGACGCTGGGGACGGTGCACGGCTTGGTCACGATGAACGGGGTCGGCATCCTAAGCGCCGCCGTCATCGCCGAGGATACGGCGGGCAACGTCGTGAACGGAACGGTCACGGACTCGAACGGGGTGTATGAGTTGGCGGCGCTGCCTCCGGGCAATTACCAGGTGCGCGTGGTGCCGCTGGACCCGGCGGGTGCGACTTCATTCCTGATCCGGGGCGCGGACATTTTTTCGGGTGACGCGAACGCGGAAACGGATTTTCTGCCGACGCGAAACACCCCGGTGACCGTGACCGCCGGGCAAGTGACATTTCAAAGCTTTGCCGTCTCGAACGGGACGCCGGCCTTCCGGATCACGCGGGTGCGCCCCCCTTCGGCCTCGCCGACCTTCTTCACGATCATGAATTCGCCGGTCACGGTTCGCGTGGGCCAGAGCAACTACTTCGTCGGGGTGTATGGGCCGGGCCTGCCGAGCGACGCGACGCTCACGATCACCGGTGACGGGCTCGCGGTGGGGCCGACGACGTTTACCGCAAACGCATTCCCTGGTTACAATCTGCTCTCGGTGTCGATCGGCGTCTCGAGCAACGCGACACCGGGCTTGCGCAGTTTCGTGGTCACCGAGGGCACCAATCTCGCTTACGCCAACGGCTGGTTGAAAATCCAGCCGACATTCCCCGACTGGAATTTCGACGGGATCAACGACCGGTTTCAGCGGCTTTATTTTGCGCCCTGGACCGCGCCCGAGGATGCCGGGCCCTACGCGCAGGCGCTGTACGCCTGGTGGCAGCAGTATTTCCCGCCCTGGGCCGGACCCGAGTCCGGGCCAAACGCCGATCCCGACGGCGATAATTTCGTCAATCTCAGCGAGTACGTCGCGGGCACCGACCCGACGAACGCGGCGTCGGTGCTGAAACTGGACAGCGTGACCATGACATCCTCGGGCAGCACGGTGACGTGGGAGAGTGTGCCGGGCAAGACCTACCAACTCTTTGGCCGGGACGACGTGGTCAACAGCCCGTGGCAAGCGGTCGGCGGGCCGGTCACCGCTAACGGCTCGACCGCGCAGGCCGTGGACGCCGGCGCGACGAACAATTTCCGATTTTACACGGTGCAGGTGCTGGCGCAGTGAAGCGGAGAGCGGACAGCCTCGTCCGCTCCACTGGAGGACGCGGGTGTGGCGGACTTGGCGGTCCGCGCCCCGAGGCGCGCTACAGCGATTTTACAAATCCCGTGGCCAAGAGTTTCAGGTTCCGCGAGGAAGCGCGGCTACGGTTTTTGCGGATCTTTCTGCGAAGAATCGCCCGGGCCGGCGCGCCGTCGCCGTCGAGGATTTTCAGCGGCAGGCACACCAAGTCATACCGGCCGGG
>JAGWYX010000995.1 GCA_018969165.1 Verrucomicrobiota bacterium | reverse complement strand
CGTCCATGCCAGGCATTGTATAGTCCGTGATCAGAAGGTCGGGTTTCCCTTCGGCCGCGGCGAACGCCGCGTATGCCACCACCGGATCGGCGAAACTCTCGGTGCGATACCCCTCCTTCTCCAGGCAGCGCGCAAGGAGATCAAGGATCACCGGTTCATCGTCCACGAGATAAATCAGGGGGTGATGCTCGCGGTCGCGATCCGCCATCTGGAGAACATTCATGAGCCGCCGCCGCAGCGCAAACCGCGTTTCCCCCGTCCTGCGGCACAAGCCGCAAGTTTGATGCTCAGTGCCGACGTCGACATACGGGGACGCGCGTGATCTTCGAAAAGAATCGCCTTCCCTGTCCTTGACCCAAATCAATGCAGGCGGTGGGCGGATGGAGCCCGCAGGATCATCCCGCTCGCCATGTCCCTCTTGTCCTCAATGTCCCCGCATCGCCGGAAAACCAAGGAAATACGAGCCTACGGCGCGGGGACTTCAGGGACGATCTCCATCAACGCCGAGAATCCTTGCGCATGCTGGCGATATCGCCCGCCGCTTGGGTCTTCGACAAACGGGCTCTCCAGTAATGGGTGGGCATGGGGGACTTCGCCAACAACGTCCACCCGCCGAAGCCGCGCCAGTCCTGAGTTCCTGGCGTTTAGGTGGACTTGGGGACTTTGATCCGGGGGGCATTCCTGCTCGCGCAGGTCCAAATGCCCAACCCTCCTCCTTTCGTGTCTACGGCACCGACTCCGGGTGTGGGAGACCGTCGCGGTTCCAGTGTTCGGCGACCTCGGGGTCAACGTGATAATAGGCCTGCCTGGCCGCCAGGCTCTCCGCGTGTCCGTCGCAAAAGAGCATGTTGAATCGCCCCATGTGACGTCGAGCGGTGGCGGCTCTTTCCTCCGGCCAGGGAAAGGTGTTCGGATCACCCGGAGAGTGCGGCAACAGTCCCAGTCCCGCCTCAATCGCCGCGGCGCCCACGCCCCAGGGGCTCATCCACTGATCTCCACCGAACTGCTCGCCCGCAGGCCCGCCCGCCTGGAAGAGCGGGTTCGTGGCCGGGACGCCAATCGACGGCAGCCAGTTCAAGGCGGCGTCCCCGATGGCGAACATGACGCTTGGGTTCCGCACATCGCCCTCCCGCGCGGACGGCGAGTGAGGACCGACGCCCAGGCCAAGGTCTCTCTGCCTGTCGTCGTAACCGGCGGCGTTGTAGCCGTAGCTGCCCCAGCCGGTCTCGCTGAACGCTCCGGGCAGCTTGGCGTAACCGGGGCAAACCGCCGCGCCTTGGCGCGCACTCGGTTCGTAAAGGTTCTGGGACGCATTCCACACCGGCCATTTGGCCCCGACGAACGGCTCCAGCCGTTCATGCCACGTGGCCAGGGAATCCGACCAGAATGGCGGATACGAATTGCAGTCGTTCAGGTACAATCGGAGCCCGATGCCCCACTGGTGGAGGTTATTGAGGCAGGCTGCCGAATCGGCTCGCCCTTTGGCGGCGGCCAAGGACGGCAGGAGCATCGCGGCCAGGATGGCGATGATGGCGATAACGACCAGCAATTCGATGAGAGTAAACCCCGCCCTGCGGCCAAACCGGTTTGGCCCAGGACGTTGACCAACGGGACCAGACAGAGTTTTCATATAGCAGCCACGTCCTTCCGCGTCTCCTGCCCGACGACAACCTGCGTGATGGGCCAACTTTACGCCCGTTGGTATGAGCCTCAACTGTTCGTCTGGGGGCACATCCCTGTGCGTCTGCCGGCACAGCACCCGGGCTGACGATTTTGATGAAAAGGATCAAACAATGCGGGCACCGCCGGCCAACGTTCACACGTTCATGGACTGGCCGGGAACCCATATTTCGCAAGGCTTCCCGCCCGTGAACAT
>JAGWYX010000994.1 GCA_018969165.1 Verrucomicrobiota bacterium | reverse complement strand
CGAACGACCCGCGCTTGCCCGTCAGCACCTCGCGGCTCCAGCCCATCGGGAACCCCAGAAAACGCTCCGCCACGAACAAGTGAATCGAGTAACTCCGATCATTCGAGAATACGATGTCGTCAAAGCCGTCCTCGTTGAGATCGACGAACCGCAGGCCCGCGTCGCGGCCGTTGGCGTCCACGATCATAGTGCCCGCCGGCAAGCCGTAAGGTAGCTGCTTCCAAATCCGCGCGTCTGGCAGCCAGGCGAACACCGCGTTCTGCTTGGCGTTGCCGACAATGAGTTCGCTCAGGCCGTCATGGTTGACATCGCGCAGGCGCACCCCGCGGTCGCACCCGCCCTGGCTGGTCAAGACCGGCTGGCCCTCCAGCTCGAGCCCGGTCAGCAACGCTGGTTCGGCTGTCCACCGGTCGCCGGTGAACCGCCAGGCCCCGGCCATCGTTTCGTTCCGCACGAGCGCGGTGGCGGCGCCGTCGGCGCTGAGCACACCGAAGCGAACACCCGTCTCGCGCCGGGTCCCGTCCGCTGCCACGGTCACCAGCGGGGCAGGGAATTCGGTTTCAGCCCAGGCCCGGGCCTGGGGATTCCAGACCCGCGTTTTGCGGACGTGCTCGTTGCCGACGACGACATCAAGGTAGCCATCGTGATTCACATCGACCAATCGGACCCCGTTGTCCTGGCCGTTGGCGGCGCGCAGCGGTTGGCCGGCCAGCAAGTTCTGGTTGAGCCGCTCCGCCGCCTCGCGGAAAGTCAGGAACTTCACCCGGTTCCCATACTTGCCGACGGCGTAATCGATCAACGCCACCAGTTGCGCGGGGCTCGACCAGCCGTAGGGGTGAAAAATCATCGTGAAGGTCCCCTGCTTGAGCACCGCGGCGTCGAGGTCGGCCTTCCAATCGGCGAGCAGCACGGGGCTGTTGGTGCCTTCGATGTTCCTGGCCTCCCAATCGCTGGGCACCATCGGCGGGAATTCCCAGCACCGTTTGCCGATCACATACGGATAGGGATAATTCTCGATCGTCGTGACGAAGGCTGGGAAGGGAAGGTACTTCAGGAATTTTGCCTTGCCGTCGGCTTCCACGGTCAGCTCACGCGGCAAGCCCGGGTCCTCCGCGGTCGTGATGTTCATCACGGACGAATCGAGCGTCAGGAACTGGCCCAGGCCATTGGTGCCGTTGAAAATCTCGGCGTAGAAACGCGGACTCGGGCTGTCCATCGAATCGCAGCACGGCATCCGGAAGGCGACCGGTCGATTGCCCGGCACCCGGTTCATCAACTCGACGCACCGATTGTAAACGTCGGCAGCGGCAACGAAGTTGCTTTTCCCGAGCAGCGGACACGGATGCGTGAGAGTGTGGACTTCAAGCGAGAGTCCCTCCTTGAGCCAGCCTTGCAATCGCGCGTCCTGCGGAGCGTTCGTGCACGTCATGATGCTGACCGGGGCGCGGCCGTCGATCTGCTTGAGACGCTCGAGGATCGGGCGCAAAACGGTTTCGTATCTTGCCGGATCGCGCATGTCGTCGATGGCGAGGATGACCACCGCATCGACGCCGGGTTCGCCGACCCATTGCGGGGTGGTGAGCTTTGGGAAATCAAGCCCGACGTAGAACGGGTCGGTTTCGTCGAGATACGCCAGGCGGTCGCCGACGGCGTTGCGCGGCGTGTCAGCGGCTTGAAGGGCGCTGGCGGCCAGACAAAGACCGGCCAGCCAAACGCCACGAAGCGGGGTCATCATGGCTGGAAAAATATCGCGGGACCGGACGCCGGCGCGAGGGAAAAAGACAAAGGGGTCAGTTCTTATGAACAGCTACTTGTCGGGTTGATTCAAAAGACAAAGGGGTCAGTTCTTATGAACAGCTACTTGTCGGGTTGATTC
>JAGWYX010000078.1 GCA_018969165.1 Verrucomicrobiota bacterium | reverse complement strand
CCGCACGCCTTAAGTCCAGCGACGCCGAGTTTCGGAAGTTGATCCTGCCCGGAGGCGCGCCCGTGCTGGGCGCCCCGCCCGTGCTCTCGACCCTGAGCGACCCGATCAATTCGCCGATTGACCAGACACGGTCCACCATGAGCCCCGTCGTCCCCACCGGCGGACCAGTTGGCTCGATTGCCGGCAAACCGGTTCAGGTTCAACTCCCGAGTTTAAACGGGCTCGGCGGGGATGCGGCGATCAACGGCTTCGGGGTCCTGGACACCAAGTCGGTCGGACCCTCCAGCCTTTCCCCCGTCATCGCCTCGCCTTCAGTCGAGTCCCCGTTCAACCAGGCCAAACCGGTCCTGTTGGATATCCCCCGTCCCCGCTTCTAAGAGCCTGTTTTAAAGGGGGACCATCCGATTGAAGCGGGAGGGCAGGAGATGACCGGAGGTCGGGCCTCCGGACCGCGGCTTGTCTCAAGCCGCAGCGGCCCCGGGTTGCCACGGACCAGTGAACATCCTCCTGCCGATTTCGTGCCGACGCCTTGCGAGTGGAGGACAACTCGCGGTCCGCATCCGCGAGACCCGACAGCTCGGAGGTCTGAGGCGCTCCTCGCTAGCAATTATCAGGATTGACTCCGATGACGCGCACCAGCGTCCCGGCCGACAAAGCGCCCTGGGCGGGGACCTCCACCAAACCATCCGCCGCCGCCAGCGAGCGGAGTCCGTGCGAGGTTTGTGCGCCCGCTGACCAGACCGTGCCCGTCGCATCGATGCGGACACGCACGAAATGACGGCGATTGGCGGGGTTGCTCAGGGTCTCACCGAGGGTTCCCAGGCGCTTGGGCGCGCTCACCTCGCGCGCGCCTTGCAATCGATCCAGCGCTGGCCGCACCAGGAGGATGAAACTGACCAGCGCCGACACGGGGTTGCCCGGCAAGCCGAAGAGGAACTTCTGGCCATGTCGGCCGAACAGGAAAGGCTTTCCCGGTTTGATCGCGACTTGCCAGAAGTCGATTTGCCCGCCGATGGCCTGGAACGCGGCTTTGAGGAAATCCAACTCGCCAACGGACGCCCCACCGGACGAGAGGACCAAGTCGTTCTCCGCCAGTGCCTGCTGCAACGCTGCGCGGGTCGCCTCCAGCGTGTCGGGCACCAGCGGATATTGGCGCGCGACGACGCCGGCTCGACTCAGCAGGGCCAGCAAGGCGACCCGGTTGCTTTCGTAGATATGTCCCGGGCGCAGCGCCTGACCGCTTTCCTGCAACTCGCTGCCGGTGGCCAGCACCCCCGCGGTTACCTGCCTTGCTACCTTGAGCGTGCTCAACCCGGCGGCCGCCAGCAGGGCCGTCAATCCGACCGTGACGCGCTGGCCGGATGCGGCCAGGAGTGTCCCGCTCCGCACGTCTTCACCGCGCCGACGAATCCCTTCCCCTGGTTTGGGCGCGTCCAGGAACCGGACCGACTCCGGCGCCGCCGGCTCCAGGCGCGTGTCCTCCTGCATCACGACGGCGTCCGCGCCCGCCGGCAGGGTGGAGCCGGTGAAGACTCGGACGCACGTTCCACCCGTGATGGGACGCGGGAAGATTTCACCGGCAGCCACCTGACCCATGCAGCGCAAGGGAAGCGGGTGACTGGCGCTGGCGCCGGCCAGGTCCTGGGCTTGCACCGCGTAGCCGTCCACGGCCGAATTGTCAAACACGGGTAGATCGATTGGCGAGTGGATGGCTTGGGCCAGGTATCGTCCGGCGGCGGCCGGCAAGGAGACGGATTCGACCCCGAGCGGACGGAGGGCCGAGAGGATGCGTTGCTGGGCGGCTTCCAGTTCGAGCATGGTTTAGAAGGGGCTTTTAGGCGGCTGGGGGTCGGGAGGGGCCGGCGAGACGCAGGCGCCAGGCTCGCCAGATGATGGCCGCCAGCCCCAGCACGAGGGCGCAACCCAGGAGCAAGGTTTGGGGCGATTGGAGCACGCTCAGAACGACCGCGGCGCCGCCCAGCAGCAGGGTCACGCTGTAGAGGAGGTAAGCGGCCTGACGCTGGTTCATGCCCAGGCGCAACAGCCGGTGATGCACGTGGGATTTGTCGGCCTGGAACAGCGGAACGCCGCGTGCCAGCCGCCCGATCGCCACGGACACCGTGTCGAACAATGGCAGCCCAAACAGGATCAACGGCGCCAATACAAACGTCGCGGTGGCCGCCTTGAACAACGACAGAATCCCGATGCACGCCAGCATCAACCCGATGAACAGGCTGCCGCTGTCGCCCAGAAAGATGCGGGCCGGTGAGAAGTTGAAGGGCAGGAAGCCGAGGCAAGCGCCGGCCAGGCAGAGCGTCAGCAGAGCGACGATGATATTTCCGCCCAAGACGTTGATCAAAGCCAGGGCCAGCGCGATGCAGGCCGTCACCCCGGTCGCCAAGCCGTCGATGCCATCCAGCAGGTTGATCGCGTTCGTGACACCCACGATCCAGAGCACCGACACCGGCAGCGATAGCCACCCCAATTGCCAGGGCGCGCCGAAGGGATTGCTCAGCGTGGTGATGCGAAAATCGCCGAGGAACAGGCCGACGGCGATCAGGCACTGCAGGACCAGTTTCTTGATCGCGCGCACGCCCTTGATGTCGTCCCAGACTCCCAGGGCCAGCATGGCGGAGGCGCCCAGCCACAGGGTCAGGGAGAGCTTCTCGTAATTTCTGAACGCCTCCGTCACCCGGTTATTGAGGATGTAAAAGCCCACCCACGGGCACCAAAAACCGGCATAAGCCGCCAGCCCGCCCAGGCGGGGCATCGGTTGGGTGTGAATCTTCCGCTCATTGGGCAGGTCCAGGGCGCCCCACCGGTAGGCCAACCAACGCACCAGGGGGGTGCTCAAGAAGGTGGCCACGGCGGACAACACCAGGAGGGTGAAATAGGTTCTCATGCCGGGCGTGCCGACCTCAGCAGGTCTGTGAACAACTGCCAGTAACGCTCCACCATTACGCCTTCCGCAAATTCTGCTTCCACCCGTGCGCGGCCCGCGGCGCCGAGTTGCCCGCGCCAGCCGGGGTCCGCCAGCAGCCGTCGCAGGCTCTCGGTCAAGGCTGCCGCGTCTGCCGGCGGCACCACCAGCCCGGTCACGCCGTTCCGATTGACAAATGGCACGCCGGACGGCAGGGCACAACTGACCACCGGTCTGCCGCAGGCCATGGCCTCGAGTTGCACCAGGCCGAAGGCCTCGTTGGGCGTGATCGAGGGCAACACGAACACGTCGCACGCATGCAGCAATGCCGGCAATTCCGCGTCGTCCACAGAGCCCCAGAACCGCACCCGCGACCCCAGTCTCAGTCCCCGGGCCAGCGTTTGCAGTTCCGATTCCAACGGTCCGGTCCCCACCAGCCACACGATCACGTCAAGGTCCCGCGCCGCTTCGATCAAATAACGCTGGCCTTTATACCCCACCAAACGGCCGACGGTAAGCAAAATTGAGCGGCCGCCCGCCGCGGACCGCAATTCGCCGATCCGTTGTCGCATGGGCTCCGTCGGTTCGAAGCGGGCCAGGTCGATGCCAAAGGGGATCACTGCGCACTTGGATGCGTAGGGTGGCAGCCAGGCCGAGCACTCGAGGTGCCGGGGGGTCGCCACGACAATTCGGGTGGCGCGTTCCAGCAGCCGGGTCAGGATCGGCTGGTAAAGTCGGATGGACCTGGCCTGCCGCACCACGTCGCTGTGGTAGGTCAGCACCAGGGGCGTCGTCGGCTGGCCGCGCAGGCAGGCCAGGTCCGCCAGCGGATTGGGGAAATGGGCGTGCCAGAGATCGGCCGGGTAGCGCCGGGTGCTGTCGAGGTAAGTCGGGCAGATCGAGGTGGACCAGCAACTGCCAAAGGTGCCGAGGCGGTGGACGCGGATAGCGTTGATGGTTTCGTGCGCGCTGCGCAGGCCTTGGTTTGCCACCACGCAATCGACTTCGGCCCCGCGGCGGGCAAAACCCTCGCACCAGGCGCGCAGCAAAGTCTCGATTCCCCCGCGGTGCGGCCAGTAAAACTTGCCCAGCTCGAGGATTCTCACGGGGCGCCTCCGCTTTCGAGCCCGGCGGCCGCTGCCTCCTCGAACGCAACGACGGTTCGGTCCCAGGAAAAATTTGCGACCGCGTAATCCCGGCAGCGGGTGCGGTCCGGCAAGGCACCCGGATCGCGCAAGACCGATTCCAGCCTTGCGGCCAACCCGGCCGCCGAGCCGGTGGCAAACATCAACGCCGGGTCCAGCGGCGACAAGATCTCGGGGTTGGCACCGGCCTTCGAGGCCACCACCGGCGTCCCGCAGGTCAGGGATTCGACCGTGATCAGACCGAACCCCTCCAGGTCAAGCGACGGCACCACGACGCAATCGGCGGCGTTGAGCAGCGGAACCAGGTCGGCCTCTGGGACCAGGCCGAGCAGCTTGACGCTTGCCTCCAGGCCTTGCCGGGCGATGCGCTCGGCCAGCACGCCACGTTGGGGACCCGTGCCGGCAATCCAGAGCCGGGCGGCGGGAAATCCCGGCGCGATCCGCCCGAAGCCGTCGATCAAGGTCAGCAGGCCCATCCGTGGATCGAGCCGGCGCACGGCCAGGAAGAGAAACTGGTCCTGGCTCAGGCCGAATTTGGCGCGGGTCGCTCCGCGGTCCGCCGTCCGGTGGAATCGCTCGGGATCGACCCCGGCCAGGATCAGGCGCACGGGCGGCAGGTTCGCCCCATGCCACCTGGCCAGTTGCTCCTGGTAGTAGCGGCTGATGGTGAGGATGCACCCGGCGTGCCGCAAGGCGTGGCCCTCGGAGCGGCGCATGCCGGCAATGATCAGGCGATCGACCAGCCGCTGCGGCCACGACCGCGCCTGCGCCTGCCGCGCAAACCGATGTTCCTCCGCCCACGGACCGGTAAACAAAAAAAGCCTCGGCCCCGCGCACGCGCGGAAGGCGGAGGCGAAGTAAGCGTGGCAGCCCACCAGCAACGCGGGCTCAGTGGCGGTCCGCGCCGCGCCCTGCCAGAGCTGGCGAGCGGTCTTGTTTTCGCGGCGCCAATTGGCCCAGAACGGGCCCGCCGGGTTCGGGTAACGCAGCAGGCGGACCCCCGCTCGGGCCTCCGTCGTGGCGGTCGGCTGCGACGCCGGGTAAACCACGGTGACCTGATGCGCTCGGGCCGCCAGCCTTTCGGCGACGGCGGTGACGTAGCGAAACGCGCCACCGATCTGGTCCGGATGATAACCGAGCGTGAGGAAGATGAGATGCATGCCGCCGGCGCCTGTCGTCCTCCACCGGTTATCAGAGTCAGGCCAAGCCCAGCAATGGCAAAGTTTGGCGGGCGCGAGTCCTGGCCAGGCGCCTGTCTGCCGACAGGCAGGCGCACAGAGGAGATACCGGAAGCACACCAAAACCGCGCCTACCCCATCCGACCGGGAATGAGGTCTGAGCGCGGGTAGGAAAAATGCGGAGCGCGGCTGGGTCGTCCTCGACCAGCCGCAGCCCGTCTTGCGGTTCGGGCACGTGTTACGCAGCCGCCGCGCTGCGGCTGGTCTTCGACCCAGCCGCGCTCCGTTTTTAGAATACGGTCTGAGGCGGCGCCTCGCTAGATTCCTTGAACCCGAGAAGTCTGTGCGGCCAGATCACGTTTTGGTCCCCCTTCTCTTTGCTGCGTTTGGGGCTTCAAGGAATCTATAAGCGAGGCGCGCAAAGGGAACAAGCAGCGGCAAAGAAGAACAGAAGATGCACGACAAAGATGACCCGAGGTCAGAAACGCGCCTCGCTAGGGATCCAACTTGGCTTCGTCGCTCCAACTGACCGTCCAGCGGATTTCCGGGTGGGGCTGGTTATCGTTGTTCCAACGGGAGCGCCAGAGCAGGTTGGCGGGGTCGATGACGTCGTGACGGCGGGACGCGTCGGCATGGCCGTCGGCAAACATGATATCCGTCTGGTAATTGTGGCGGTTGGAGGGCCACTGGCTGTGGCCGGTCGAATTGTCGGTCGGGTCCAGGTTCGCGTCGAAACTGATCAAGCCGGCGTTTTCCTGGGCCTTCACATCGGCGAGCATGATCATCTCGGCGGGGCTGACCACCATGCCTTCGGTCACCGGGCCTTGGTACCAGCCGCCGTCGATGTCACCGCCCAAGCCAAGCTGCGGGCGGTGCGACAGGTCCAGCCCCCAGTCGTTATAACCGAAGGAAAAGCGCGAGCTGCTGGTGACCGCCCACGGGTCGCGTCCGCCAAACGGAGACAGGCCGCCCAGGGTTTTATTGACGTTGGTGTCCCAGGCCGCGTCCAGGGGAGCGGCGGGGCACCAGAACACCTGCCGATTCGTGCCCATCTGGCTGAACAGGCGCACGGGCCAGACGTAATAATAGGGCGATACCCGCGTCGAACCGCTGCCGGGGTATTGCTTGTTGTCCTGGACGTACATGATGGTCGCCAGGCCAATCTGCCGGAGGTTGTTGATGCAGGCGATTTGCTTGGCCTTGGCCTTGGATTTGGCCAGGGCGGGCAGGAGCAGCCCGGCGAGGATGGCGATGATCGCGATGACCACGAGCAACTCGATGAGGGTGAAGGCCGCGCCACCCGGCCTTTTGCACACACGGATCATATCATTTCATTTATCCGCATAAGTAAGTTTTGTAAAGTGCGCGTTTGCAGGCACAGCCCGGTCCCGCACCAGGAACCCAGCCAGGCGCGCCTCCAACCACGAGTCAGTGCTTGTTCGTCGGCGATGATTCTTATCTTTGGCGAAGAAGCGACTTGGAGTCCGCGGCGCGCGCGGCTAGAGTCCTCGAACCGTGAAACATGCTGTCAACAGGTCGGGTTTTGGCCTCGCTTTCGCGGTCGGTGGCTTACCCCGGATGGACTCGATCAGCGAGGCGCGCATCGGCCTCGGGTCGCCACGGACCAGCAAGCAATCCCCGGCCGAGGCCGTGCCGACGCGCCGCGAGTTGGGGACAACTGGCGGTCCGCATCCGCCAGACCGCACAGATCGGAGGTCTGAGGCGACGCCGCGTTAGGCGACCGGTCGAGATTGTATGCCGCGGTTTTTCGATCTGCTGACTCTCGCCCTGGCCGAAGGGCAACCCTTCGCCCTGGGCATCATCTCGGACATCAAAGGCTCCAGCCCGCAAAAGAAAGGGGCCAAGGCCCTGTTTTTCGCCGATGGCCGCATCCTGGGGACCCTGGGCGGCGGCTGCCTCGAAGCCGAAATCCAGGACCGGGCCCGGCGCGCCCTCCAGACGCAAACGCCGGCGAAGTTCGAGTTGGTCCTGGACCACGATTTCGGCTGGGATGACGGCTTGATCTGCGGCGGCAAAGTCGAGGGCCTGATCCTGCCAGGTGCCGCCCAAGCCGGCCAGCTTTGGCGCCAGATCGCGAGCCTGGCCAGGACGCGGACCTGGGGCGTGCGGGAGGATTATTCGATCGCCTGGGCGGAGGGGCCGACGGGAACCGAGTGGCTGTATGTGGAAACGGTGACGCCGCCATGCGAGATGTGGATCGCCGGCTCGGGGCATGTGGCCCAGGCGGTCGCCCCGCTGGCGCTCCAGGTCGATTTCCAAGTCACCGTCTTCGACGACCGGCCGACCCTGGCCAACCGGAAGTATTTTCCCGACGGTGTCCGCTTCCGCGTCGATTACTGGGACAACCTGCTGCGGGAGCCGATGCCCACCCAGCCCGTCTTCGGCCTGATCGTGACCCGCGGGCATCAACACGACGCGTTGGTGCTCAAGGAATGGGTGCATCGGCCGTTCGTGTTTCTGGGGCTGATCGGGAGCCGGCGCAAAGCCCGGTTGATCTTCGGCCAATTCCTCGAGGACCACTTGGCCACCGCGGCGGAATTGGCGCCGGTCGCCTGTCCGGTCGGGCTGGATATCGGCGCCCAAAGCGTGCCCGAAATCGCCGTCAGCGTGCTGGCCCAGTTCATCCAGCGCCGCGCCGAGAAAGTCTTTGGGCGCACGTTGAAAGGTTTCGGGCCCGTCGATCTCGCCGCCCATGAACGTTGAAACCGGCCGCACGACCGTCGGTGTCGTCATCCTGGGGGCCGGGGCCTCGACCCGGATGGGAGGGCCTAAACTGCTGCTGCCCTGGGGCGCAACTACGGTGCTCGGGCACCTGCTCGAGCAGTGGGGCCGCTTGGCGGTAGCGCAGGTGGCCATCGTCCTGGCGGCCGGCGCCCGGGCGGTGGCGGGCGAACTGGACCGCCTCGGGGTGGACCCCGGCTGGCGCATTACCAATCCGCACCCGGGGCAAGGCATGTTCAGCTCGGTCCGTTGCGCGGCGCGTTGGGCCGGATGGAAGCCGGACCTGACTCACTGGGTCATCGCCCTGGGTGACCAACCACATTTGCGCGCGGAAACCTTGCAGGCGCTCCTGGACTACGGCCGGGCCCACCCGCAGCAAATCTGTCAACCGGCTCGAAACGGGCGGGCACGTCACCCGGTCTGGCTGCCCAAGGCGCTCTTTGCGCAACTGGCGGACGCGCCGGCGGCCAGTCTCAAGCAGTTCCTGGCCGCATGCGGCGTCGCGGTGGCCAGGTTCGAGTCGGCCGATCCAGGCTTGGACCTAGACCTGGATACGCCCGCGGAATACGCGCGCGCCAGGCAGCTGGTTGACCGTCCGTCCGTTGATCGGTGAAACGGCGGTCCCGCATCCGGCGGGTCAATTCTGCTTGCCGCGGCGGGCCAGAGGGCTGATGGTTCTTGTGCGGTGATCGAATGTCCGCGCCAGCGTCCTTGCATTGTGAAATCTGCTGTAATCAGGTCAAGTTTTGACCTTGCTCCCGTGGGCAGTGTTTTCCCCCGCAAGGACGCTATCAGGATGAACTTACCACGGCTGGCGATTTGCTTATTGGGCGGCGTTGCCCTCCTGGTGGCGGCGGCGCCTGCCCTGCCGGCGGGCGGAGCGATCTCCGCCGCACCCGGTCCAAACGGCGGCGCCAGCAGCGGGCGCGAGGTGCAGCTCCGCGGCCGGCTCGTCACGCTGAGCCCGGCCAGCGGACCGGTGGCGCGTGGATCGTCGCACGCGGACCGCGCACCGCGTTTGGGTTTCAGGACCGTGGACGGCAAATGTTACCGTCTGTTGCGGACGCGGTATTCCGAGGCGTTGTTCGTCGATTCACGGCTGCGGGAAAAGGAATTGCTCCTCAAAGGCGAACTCGAGCCCGGCCAGCGGACTTTTGATGTGATGAGCCTGCGCTCGATTCGGAACGGGGTCGTCTGCGACCTCTACTATTACTGCGCGGTTTGCGCCATCAAAGCCATCGCCCCGGGCCCGTGCATGTGCTGCCAGCAACCGGTCGAGCTGGTGGAAAAGCCGCTCAAGAACCCTTGAGCCGGGGAACGCGGCCTACTGGATTTTACCGTGTCCTTTATAGACGAAATCAAAGGCGATGCGGAGTTTCTGGTCTGAATCAGCCACCCGCGCCGGTTCCTGGAGCAGCACCCCCTGAGTGTTGGCCGCCGGCTCGTTCGGTTTCGGGAACTCGCCCTGGTCCGAATTGGCCGGGCGCAGACTCAGCACGACCGGGTGGCCGGTGGCGGTGTCTTTGCCACTGGCCTTGGTCATCTTCTTGAACGTCGCGAGGGCGCCTGGCTCCGGGTCCAACGCCGCCTCCACCAGCACCGCGAAATAGGGAAAGTCCGCGGTGCCGAGATGATCGCCATCTTGCGGCTGCAGGCCGAATCGCATGGTGTAAACCCCGGGGGCGATCTCGTTGTCCTTGTAATCGCGCTGACCGCCGGAGACGACCACCGCGCCGAGCAAGGTCGTTTCCTTGATCGCGTCCAGGGCCTTGTTCGCGGCGTCGGGCTTGCTCTTCAACGGAATCT
>JAGWYX010000077.1 GCA_018969165.1 Verrucomicrobiota bacterium | reverse complement strand
TCGAGCAGCGAGTTGCTGGCCAGGCGGTTGGCGCCGTGCAGGCCGGTGCAGGCCACCTCGCCGACGGCGTAGAGCCCGGCGATCGCCGTTTCGCCATCGACGGTGGTGACGATGCCGCCGCACTGATAATGGGCCGCGGGCACCACCGGGATGGGTTCTTTGGTCATGTCCAGGCCGTATTGCAGGCAGGTCTGGTAAATATTCGGAAACCGGTCGATGAGGAACCGGGCTGGTTTATGGGTGATATCGAGCAGGACATGCTCGGCGCCGCTGCGCTTCATCTCGTTGTCGATGGCCCGCGCCACGACGTCGCGCGGCGCCAGGGATTTGCGGGGATGGTAGCGGTCCATGAACTCGAGGCCGTCGAGGGTCTTGAGGACACCGCCCTCGCCGCGAACCGCCTCGCTGATCAGGAAGGACTTGGCCCGGGGATGGTAGAGGCAGGTGGGGTGGAACTGGATGAACTCCATGTTGGCCACCGGCGCGCCGGCGCGGTAGGCCATGGCGACGCCGTCTCCCGTTGCGATGTCCGGGTTGGTGGTGTAGAGATAGACTTTGCCACAGCCGCCCGTGGCCAGCAACACCACCGGAGCCACGAACGTCCGCACTTGGCCTTTGGACTTATCGAGCACGTAAGCGCCCAGGCAACGGTTGGGCCCCCCGCTACCGAGCCGCCCGCTGGTGATCAGGTCGATCCCGAAATGGTTCTCAAAAATCTCGATGTTCGGCTCCGCGGCGATCGCCGCCAGCAGGGCGCGCTCGACTTCGCGGCCCGTCACGTCCTTGGCGTGGAGGATGCGCCGCTTGGAGTGCCCGCCTTCCCGGCCGAGATCCAGCTCGCGCGCGCCATTGGCGCTGGTGGCGTCGCGTTCGGAAAAGCGCATGCCCAACTCGATCAGTTCGGCGATGCGGGCGGGGCCTTCGCTGACGATGGTGCGCACGGCGGCTTCGTGACAGAGCCCGGCGCCGGCCTCGAGGGTGTCGCGCACGTGCAGCTCGAACGAATCCTCTTTGCTGGTGACCGCGGCGATGCCGCCCTGCGCATAGTTGGTGTTGGACTCGGCGCGGTTCTTCTTGGTGACGATCGCCACGCGCCCCTGTTTGGCCACTCTTAACGCGAAGGACAGCCCGGCGATGCCGCTGCCAAGGACCAGGAAATCGTATCGTTTCATCGGTTGACTCGTGGTTGACAACATCCGCGCGCGGCCACGCTTGCGCAAGGGGCCTGGACTCACAGGCGCCCGTTGTCGATCAAGCGTGTCCGGCCCACATACGCCGCCAGGGCCAGGTGCGCGCCGCGGCGCACCGTCGTCACCGGCCGCAGCGTCCGCGGATCGAAGAACTCCAGGTAATCCACCCGCGCCGCCGGCCGGGTTTCGATCAGCCAGGTCAGCTCGGACTTCAACCGGTTGGCCAGCACCGGCCTGGCCGCCCGCCGCACCGTCTGTCGGGCCTGTCGGATCGCCTGGATGAGCGCGACGGCCTGCGCCCGCTCCGCGGGCGACAAATAGCGGTTGCGCGAACTCAAGGCCAGACCGTCCGGCTCGCGGCAAATCGGCGCGACGACGATCCGGATTGGGAAATTCAGGTCGCGCGCCATCCGCCGGACCACCGCCGCCTGCTGGAAATCCTTGGCGCCGAAGACAGCGATGGCCGGCCGCACCAGGTTGAAAAGTTTGGCGACGACGGTCGTGACGCCGCGAAAATGCGTCGGTCGCGCCGCGCCTTCCATGCCGCGGGCGAGGCTGTCTTCCACCACGAAGGTGCTGAAGGCGCCGGTCCCGTACTTCGGGTACATCTGTCGGTCCCGCGGGGCGAAGATCGCGTCCACCCCGGCGGTCCGGCAGAGCCGCGCGTCGCGGGCCCGAGTTCGCGGGTAGCGGGCGAAATCCTCCGTCGGCGCGAACTGCGTGGGGTTGACGTAAATGCTGACGACGACGATGCCCCGTTGGCCGACCAGCGAGCGCGCCCGGGTGACGAGGCTCAGGTGGCCGGCATGCAGGCAGCCCATGGTTGGCACCAGCCCGACGCGGGTCCCCTCCCGTTGCCAATGCGCGGCCAGCCCTTGCATGGCTGCCGGCGCCGTGATGATTCGCATCGAATCACAGTGGCGAACCTGCCGGAAAGTAGCAACCCAAGAAGTTGCTTGCCACACAGGCCGCCGGCTGCCGGGCGGTGCGGGCGATGCCCCGAGCCGGGGCAGTGTCCTAATTTCGGAGCGCGGCTCTGTGAGCCGCAGCACAGCAGCTTCAAAATCAAGCCGCTGCGAGTCACAGACTCGCGCTCCAACCGCAAATTCGGACACTGCCCGAGCCGGGCCCGACTTGCATTGCCGCTGGAAATGCGCCAGAAGGAGGCGGTGATCGAACATTATGCGCCGATATTTTGGGAATTGATGCGGACCCCCTTTCGGCACGGCGACCTGATCTGGGGCATCGTGCCGCTCTATTTCGGTTGGCTGACCAATGAACTGACCTCGGACAAGGCGTCGTATAAAACGGCGATCCAGACGGGGTTCAGTTTCCTGTGGGCCGGGGCGCATTGGAGCTGGCAGTACCTGGCGACGCGGCACGCCGGCGCGCCGCGGTTGACGCTCGATGCCTTGTTCGCCGTAAATGTGGCGGTGACACTCGTGGTGCTGACGCTGGGCGCCGTGGCGTTGTTCAGCGGGTTTCGCAAGCGTTACCCGAGATTCGGGTCCTTTCTGGGGCACACCCGGTTTGGTAATTATTTCATGATCGCGATCTTCCCGGTGCAATCCGGCTACCTGGCGTGGTCGTGGGACCGGGTCACGGCGATCGGGTTGTTCGCGGTGCCGATCTGGGTGCTGTTGCACTTCGGTCTGATGCCGCTGCGCAGCAAATAAAGGCCGGCACCGGGGCGCAACTCCAGAGTCCTTGCACCGTGGAACTTGCTGTAATCAAGTCAAGTGCTGGCGCCGCTGCCGTTCCCTGCGGTTTCCGCCACAAGGACTCTATCAGCGAGGCGCGCATACGGAACGAACGAAGGAAAAGGAGAATCGCAGGTGCGTGACAAAGGTGACTTGAGGTCGGAGACGACGCCTCGCTAGTTGAGGGTCCTCCGGGACCGGAAGAAAAAGACCGGGGCAGTGGCAGCCAGTGCAGCCGCCGAAAGCCCCGGCCAGTCCAAATCTTCGGTCGCCGCGGCACGCGTCCGGGTTCACCGGCGGCAAACCACCGGTGACGCCACGTCAGGCCGAATCATTTAATATAACGCGCCGGCGCCCCGTTTGGTTTCAGGAAAAATCAACGGAACCGCGATTCGACCTGCGCCCCCTTTATCGGCGCGGCGGCCGGTGATCGTGCCCGCACCAATTCCACCGTTGATCCTCGACGCGGGCGGGGATACCATGACCGCGTGCTGGCCGCCGAGGCGCGACAGGGTCGAGCCAAGACGGTCACGCTGATTTTCCGCGCGCGTTTGGCACCTTGAATCAGACTCGACATTGCCATCAGTGCGGCGCCGAGTGGACCCTGGCGGGCCAACCGGGCCGCGGAGAACGCTGCCTGCGGTGCGGGGCCGACCTGCGGGTTTGCCTGAATTGTTCGAGTTACGACCCGCGGGCCGCCCAGCAATGCCGTGATCGCCGGGCCGAGCCGGTGGCCGAAAAGCACCTGGGCAACTTTTGCGAGTACTTCGAGTTCGTCCGCCGCGTGTATGCGCCCAAAACCGGGGAGGGTTCCCGCGAGGCGGCGGCGCGCCAGCAGTTGAAGCGGTTGCTGGGCGATTGACCAGTGCGGTGCGCCCCAGACCTGAGGCACCACGAATGAACGCGAATGGACCCGAAATTCAAAATCTGATCGCCGAGATTTGTACGATTCAATGAATCTGGTGGGCGGGGGCAGCCGCGGCGTTCTGCCGTCTAACCCGGGCACAGACCTGCAAATGCCGGCTTGGGAGCAGGGTTGCACCGCGAGGCGATCTCCCGCTGGCCGCCGGCGGCCGCCCACCCAGCCACGTGACCGCGACTGAATTTCCTCCGGCCTTGCTTGCCGCAGTGCGCCAGGCGCGCCGGCTCACCGTGCTGACTGGCGCTGGCGTGTCGGCTGAAAGCGGCGTGCCGACGTTCCGTGAGGCGCGGACTGGTCTGTGGGCGAAGTATCGTCCGGAGGATTTGGCCACACCCGAGGCCTTTCAGCGGAACCCGAAGCTGGTCTGGGAATGGTATGCCTTGCGCCGGCAACGGGTGAGCGTGGTGGCTCCCAACGCCGGTCACCGCGCGCTCGTCGAGTTCGAGGGCCGCGTCGCGGTATTCACCTTGATCACGCAAAACGTGGACGGCCTTCACCAGCGGGCCGGGAGCCGGCGAGTCCTCGAATTGCACGGCAACCTCACCCGGACCAAGTGCTCCCGAGAAGACCGCCTGGTCGAGTCATGGCCGGAGACGGCGGAGATTCCGCCGCGCTGCCCGCGCTGCGGCGGGTGGTTGAGGCCGGACGTGGTCTGGTTCGGCGAGGCGCTGCCGGGGGTGACGTTGGCGGCGGCGACGCAGGCGAGCCGGGCTTGCGATCTTTTCATTTCCGTTGGCACCTCGACGGTGGTGCAGCCCGCGGCGTCGCTGCCGTATGAGGCGTTGCGGCACGGCGCGATGGTGGTGGAGGTCAATCCCAACGGGACTCCGCTGAGCGGCGAGGCGAACTATCGGCTGCCAGGTTTGTCGGGGGAGGTTCTGCCCGCGTTGCTGGGGGCGGCCTTCGGGCCGAGTGCCGGTCCTTAAGGGGCGATGGGCAGGAAGGTGCCGACTGGCGAGGCGCCGCGGGTGACGGCGCTGGCGCCCTCATTGACACCGACGGTTTGGACAAAGGTGGTCAAGATGAGATCGGCATAACGCAGGAGGGTGCGGTAGGGGGCGAAGGGCACATAGACGATGTCGTGCGGCTGCAAGAGCACGTCGGGCTGCCGGCCATGCACGATCGCCCGGTAATCCACCACCGCGATCCGAGGCCGGGTGAGCGACCCGCGCACGATGGCGACGTGGCCCAAGTAGGCGTATTTGATGGTGCCGCCCGCGTTGGCGATGGCCGCCGTCAGGGTCATCCGCGGCAGGTAGGTCACGGATCGCGGTTCGCCCACCGCTCCGAGCACGAAGACATTCTGGGACACCGCCGACGGGAGATAGACGAAGTCGTCGGGCAGCAGGTAGATATTTTGCGACAGGTCACCGTCATGGAGCAACCGGTAGAAATCGACCGGCAGGAATTTGCCGTGGCGGATGACAAAGCCGCGGTGCAGGTCGGCCAGCTCCTCGACCGTGGCGGACGTGCCGGAGGACAGCGCCCCGCCGGTGAGGGAGGCGTACGGGCGGGAGGAGACCGGGCCACCGGCCAGGGAGATGGCCTCCAGCAACGTCATCGGTCCGTTCATCGGATAAATGCCGGGCGCATTCAATCGTCCCAGGAGCCAGACTTGTTTGCTTTCGATGGTGCGCAAGGTGAGACTGACCCGGGGCTGGTCGCGGATATATTTCTGCAATTCCTGTTCCAGCAGCGCCTTGGTCTGGCCGAGGGTCAGCCCCCAGACCTCGAGGCCGGGCAACAGGTAGTAGTAGAGCTTGCCGTCAGGGCCAACGAGGGCCGTGGCCCGCGTGCTCGGATCGCCGATGAGTTCGATCTCGACCCGGTCGCCGGGGCCCAGCGTAAAGAAGTTGGTGAGTGGTTCCAGCAAGGTCGGGTCCAGCTCATTGGTCAGCGTTGCGGTGGTCAGATTCGTCACCGCCAGATTGGTGGCCGCGCGGTTCGTGGCGGATGCCGGGAGGCCGACGGCGGGGTGGCGGGCGTCGAAGCGCGGGCCGGTGGCGCAGCCGACCAGCAGGGCGGCGCCGAGAGTGAGAATCATCGCGGGGAGCCCGAGAGCAAGCGGCCCAGCCGTCGCCTCTGGCGCGGCCGGGAGGACCGCCCGCGGCTGGCGGGGCCCGGGAAAGGGCCTGGCGGGGCGGACCGATTTAGCCAGGAGGTTCATTGGATTCAACGCATCAAGGGGACATGCGCGCCAGTCCAGAAGATGACGGCCGAGGCGGCAAACGCGCTGGTGGCGGCGTCCAGCAATTCCTCGGCCTTGATCCACGGTCGGGCGTTGACATAGACGATGTCCTTGGGTTGGAGCCGGAAGTCGGATTGGCGGGCTGCCAGGACGGCGGCGACGTTGACGACGAAGGACTCCGGGTGGTTCAACGAACCGCGAATGACCAGGATCCGACTCTTCCAGGCCCGGTCGGTGAACCCGCCCCGGTCGGCGATGGCGCGCACGGCGGAGAGATCCTCGGTGTAAGGAACGGGCCCGGGGAGTTTGACTTCACCCAGCAGATAGATCTCGCGCAAGGCCGTCGGAGGAAAATAGAGATAGTCGTCGGGCGCCAGCGGGATATTTTGCGAGAGGTCGCCTTGCAGGAACAGCTTCTCGAAATCGACCGGCATCCGACGGCCGTGCCGCTCGAGGAAGGTCCGTGACAAATCCGCCAGCTCGACCAGGTTATGGCCGGAGAAACCGGTTTCCAATCCCCGGGCGCGGGCGACGGCTTCCACGATAGTCAACGGCCGGTCGAGCGTAAACACCCCGTTGGAGGAGACCTGCCCGAGCATGTAATATTTTTTACTGCGAAACAGCACCGGTGTGACGATGGTCCGCGGGGTGCGGCGGTATTTGGCGAGTTCCTCGTCCAGCCGCGAGCGCAATTGGTCGATGGTCAGACCGCTGGCCAGGATGTCCTGGGCCTCCAGGTAGCTGACGCGGCCATCGGGGCCGACGGCGACGTCGCTGCGCGACAGGTCCGGCTCACCGAACAGGGCGAGATCGAGGACATCGCCCGGGCCGAGGGTCAGGTGTTGCTGCCAAGGGGCGCGTTGGGTGGGGGAATCCACCGCAAACGAGCCGGCGGCGGTGGCGGAGTCCGGCGGGGTGTTGGACATTGCGGTGGCCGGCAGCGGGTTGGCCGGCGGGACTTGTCGGCTGGCCAAGCGGAACTGCGGATGCGCCCAGGTGATCGATTGGGAGAAGGGCGTGACGGCGACCACCGCGTGGCCATCGCCACTGAGCATCCAGACGCTAATGGTGTCGGTGGTGATCTCGGGGGGCGCCTGGCGTTCGTCGAAGAAGTATTTTACCCGGGTGGTAATCGTTCCCTGGCCTTGTTTGACGACGGCACCGTCGGACCCAAACCACAACGAGGCGTCCTTCTGGGCCGTTTTCTCGACGACGGGCAGGACGCGGGCCGTGGGTCCCCAGAGGCCGTTGTAACTGTAGTCCATCGCCAGGGTGACCTCGGAATTGTCGGGCGATTGGCTGACGACGCGGAGGTTAAAAACGCCGCTGCCGGCGGGTTCGTGGGAGATGGTCGGAGCGTTGGTCGCGGTCTGCGCCCCCGCGCGTGGGCAGACGCCGGCCAGGAACAGGCCGGCGAGGAGGGGCAGCAGGCAAAGCGCGAGGCGGAGCCGGCGGCCGGGGAGCGTCGGGGGCCGCCACGGCGCGCGCATCCAGGCCCTGCGAAGTTTCGGGCAAAGCGCGGCTGTGCCCGCAATCGAGGCTCGCGCCCGCGTCCGCATGTGGCGCGCGGCGGGGGCAGGGATCGTCAACCGTTTCATGGCGCGGCGCTCAGTGGGGATGGCCATTGAGTCCGGCGAACCAGCGCGGAAAGCGGTTCGCGACGGTCGAGGCGGGTTCGTGGTTGAGCAGGGCGCCGACCAGGTTGCAGCGGGAATGGGAGAGGGTCTCCAATTGCGCCCGGGTCTCGCTGGCGGAACTCGATCCGCTGTCGATCAGCCAGAGTAGGTTGGGGACGTTTTCGGCGAGCAGTACGGCTTCGGGCATACAGGCCGGGGGCAGCTCGACCAGGATCACCAGGTTGTTGATCCGACCCCAATGGTTGAGGGCCGATTTCCACTGCTGGCGGCGTTTGAGGTTCCAGACCCAGCCGGGCAAGGGGATGTGCACGTGGGGTTGCGGGTCCGGGCCGACCAGACGTTGGGCGACCTCGGCCGGTGAGGCCAGGACGTTAGTCGTGAGGGCCTCGGAGTCGGTGTTGGGGGCGGTGGCGGCATCGGGCCGTTGCGCCACGCCCTGGGCCACCTGGCCGGAGTGATCTCCAAGCTGATCGGCGGTGGCAGGGTGGGCCGCGGACGGCCGGGTGGCGATGGTCAGGACCCGGAACCCGCGCTGGCTGGCGGCCTGGGCGAGCAGATTCAGCCAGGTGGACCGGCCTTCACCCGCCTGGGCGGAAGTGATCCCGCAGATCAATCCCTGGTTGGGTGAAGCGCAGAGGCGATGCTGGAGGGCCGTCCAGGTGCGGAACGCCCAGCGATTGCGCGCGGTCGGATCCATCTGGCGGAGGTTGCCGAGCCCGGCGATGAGCGGCAGGTGGGTGACCCGAGCCACGTCGGCCACGGTTTTGAGGCGGTTATCCAGGACCTCCACCAGCAGCAAAGCGCTGATCGTGAGCAGGGCCCCGACGACGCCGCCGAAGATGCCGAGGAAGGCCACCTTCAATATTCGACGATGGACGACGACATCCTTGGCCGTCGCCGGCGAGAACAGTCGATAGTAGCCTGGCGGCTCGTTGACGAACAACTGGGCGGCGCGCTGCCGCTGGGCCAGCAGCAGCCGGTTGTTCTCGAGGGTCTGAATCTGGCCGCGGGCCTCGAGGTCGTCGGCGGCCTGGTGGGCCAGGTCTGACTCGAGGGGGAGCCGGGCCGACGCGGTGGCGTCCCCGGCGGCACCGTGGTTGCCGGCAGGCGAGTTGGTCGCCGCCCGGCCCATGAGTTCGGCCAGTTGCTTTTCCAGGGAAGCGATCTTCGCGCGCTGGTATTGGACCGAGGGCATCGCCTCGGTGAATTTGCCCAACAGGTCGCTCAACGCGTCGCGCGCGGCGGCCAGATTTTCCTGCAGCCGTTCGATCGTGACGGGCCGGACCGGGGCAAAACTAGGAGACTGGGCATCCTCGTTGGCGGCGAACTGCTGGTCGCCGAGTTTTTCGCGCAAGGCAGCGATCTGTTTATCCACCTCGGCCAGTTGGCTGGTCAAATAGACGTTGACCTCGGCCGCGGCGTTGGCCTGAATCACCTGGGTGAGGCGCACGGCCTCGCGCGCATACAGGTTGGCCAACTCGACCAGTCCCTGGCGCCGATCGCGTTTGAGCAAGATCGTCAACAGGTCGCTGTTCCGATCCGGGACCAGCTTGAGGCTAGCGTCCAGGTCGTCGGCCGACAGCGGTGGGTTGGCCTTGGCGCTGACCCGTTCGAGGACCTCCGGGGACTTCATCACCGCGGCGAAGGTTTGCGCGCTGGTCGGGCGCGGGGGGAAAACCTCTTGGGTGTTGGGCGAGTCGTAGCGAATGAGTTCAACCTCGACCGAGTAGGCGTTATGCCAGATTTTCAGACCGGCGAGGAAGGCGGCCAGGCCCAGCACGCCGGCGCTCAGCGCGATCCACCACCACCGGCGCCAGACCACATCCACCAGCGCCCAGAATTCCGGCGACACCGCCGGGGCGCTCTCCGTGGCGGCCCAAACCGCGGCGGCCGCAGCGTAGCCGGGCTGCGCTCCGCCGCCGCCGGTGAAATCAGGACGGCGGTTCGGGCCGGCGGCTGCCGGCGGCCGCGCCGCCAGGGGCGCGAAGCCGGATGGCGTTCGGTCACTCATGTCCCGTTGCTGGGCAGCGTCGGCTCCGTCGAGCCCGCGGCCGTTGGTGGGGATTGGTCCGCGGGCCAATCAGCGTGCCCGGGAACCTGCTTGCCCTGTGTTCGATTCATCCGCCCAGCAGCGTACCAGCCTGCCCACAGGTCTCGAAGT
>JAGWYX010000993.1 GCA_018969165.1 Verrucomicrobiota bacterium | reverse complement strand
GGCCTTTGTCCAGGAGCACTTCCTGGCAGCCGAGCCAGAGCGACATGAAGCCGAAGCCGACGAGGTCCAGCGGCGCGAGCCGCGCGTGACGAATCCAATGCGGGTCGTGGATGAACCGTTCCATGAGCAGGAGCGCGATGAGGCCGACCGGGACGTTGAGGAAGAAAATCCAGCGCCAGGAATAGTTGTCGGTGATCCAACCGCCGAGCACCGGGCCAAGGATCGGCGCGGTCACCACGCCCAGACCGTAGACACCCATCGCCTGGCCATGCTTCTCCCGGGGAAAACTCTCGAAGAGGATGGCTTGGGCAATCGGCTGCAGGGCCCCGCCACCCGCCCCTTGGACAATCCGCATCGCCAGCAGCATCGGGAGGCTGGTCGCCAGACCGCAGAGGAACGACGCGGTGGTGAAGATAGCGACGCAGGTCATGAGGAACCGTTTGCGGCCGAAGCGCTGGCCGAACCACGCGGTGCTGGGAATGACGATGGCGTTGGAGATCAGGTAGCTGGTCAGCACCCAGGTGGATTCGTCTGTCGAGACCGAAAGACTGCCGGCGATGTGACGCAGGGAAACGTTGGCGATCGAAGTGTCCAAAACCTCCATGAACGTCGCCAGCATCACGGACAAGGCGATCAGCCACGGGTTGATCTTGGTCTCGGTAGGATCGGTGGTCATGGTCGTGGGCTTTTGAGGGTAGGCCATCCGCGTTATTTGACCCTGACTACAGGTTCGACGGACATTCCGGGACCCAGCACGTATCTGGAGGCCAGGGTGTCGTCGAACGTGATCTTGACTGGCACGCGCTGCACGACTTTGACGTAATTGCCCGAGGCGTTCTCCGGCGGCAGCAAGCTAAAGCGCGCGCCCGAGCCGGTCTGAATGCTATCCACGTGTCCCCGGAATCTGATTTGGGGGTAAGCGTCTACTCTCAGCTCAACCGCCTGGCCGGGACGCATGCGTGCCAATTGCGTTTCCTTGAAATTGGCCACCACCCAGACCGCGCGCGGCACGATCGCCAGCAACGCCTGGCCTGTCTGCACATACGCGCCGACCTCCACCGTGCGGTGAGTGACATAGCCGGCCTCCGGTGCTTTGACCTGGGTATAGGACAAATTGAGCTCCGCTTGCCGGACCGTGGCTTCATTCCGTTTCACTTCTGCCGCCGCGGTCTGAATGCTAGCCTGGTCCAAAGCGGTTTGAGCTTCCGAGGCAAGATGCTTGTTACGCGCGGCCTCGACGGCGGCCTCCGAAGAACGTGCTTGCGTCGCCACAAGGTCCAGTTGACTGACGGAAACGCCGAGATTGCCGACAGCCTGATACCGTTTCAAATCCGCCGCGGCGCGCTTCGCTTCCGCGTCGGCGGCGATAACATTCGCTTTTTCCTGCTCGACCTTCGCCCGGTCGACCGTGAACTGGGCGTTGGCCTGTTCCAGCCGGCTCTTGGCTGCCGCCAGATTGGCGCGCGTCTGGTCCAGTGCTGCCTGGTGATCACGGGGATCAATCTGCACCAGCACCTGGCCTTGTCGGACCTCTTCATTGTCGGCGACCAGCAGTTGTTCGACCCGCCCCGCAACTTGCGGCGCGATGGGAGCAACATGCGCCTCGATGAACGCATCGTCCGTGGATTCGTACGGCGCGACATACTTGAAATAATAGGTCCCCGCCGCCAGGCCGAGCGCCAGTGCTCCGACAGCAGCCAGTAGGTTTCGAAGGCGGTTCGGCCTCGGGTTGGCCGGGATCTCCGCCGGCCTAAGGTTCACGTCAGTTGCCAATTCCGTCTCGGCTTCCTCCAGCTCCGGCAATGCCCGGCCATTGACGCGATTGGCGGGCTGCAGGCTGCGAGAAAAGTGCGCTTCGTCGGTGTCCACCACCGCAGGA
>JAGWYX010000076.1 GCA_018969165.1 Verrucomicrobiota bacterium | reverse complement strand
CCTGGTGGTGCTGGGGGCGACGCTCAAGTGCATCTCACTCCGGTTCAGCTTCAAGAAGGCGGCGGTGGCGCTGGTCATCGCCCTGGGGGTCACCGGGCTGGTGGCCAAGTATTGGGTGTATATGAAGGCGCGCTACGAGGAGGCCAGCCTGGAGGAGGAGTACTTCGATGAAAGCAAGCAGGGGCGCGGTTATTATCTGCGCCTGGCGCACGCGATCATGGAGGAACACTTCCTGGGCATCGGGCTGAACAACTGGTCCTACTGGGTCAGCAAACGTTACGGCCCCCGCGAAGGTTATCCGTACGAAGACTACGACGACCTGGAATACACGCCGAGCAAGGAGATCGCCTCGTCGATCCAGTACGCGGCCCCGGCACACAACCTGGAGGCGCTGACCGTCGGCGAGCTGGGCGTGCCGGGCCTGGTCATTTTCTGCCTGCTCTGGCTGCGGTGGTTCTGGATCGGCAAGCGGTTCCTGCGCGGGCGCTCGCCGGCCCCGATGCACCGCCTGGGCATCGGCATCTGCTTCGGCATCGCCGGCATATTCCTGCAGAGCCTGTTCGAGTGGGTTTACCGGCAGACCCCAATCTTTCTCACCTTCAACGTCCTGCTGGGCGTGCTGGCCAGCCTGGATCACGCCCGACGCCGGGCGGTGCAGCTACCGGTCCGGCAGCCATTGTCGGTGCCGGCGGGCGTCGCCATAAGCGCGGCGGCGGCGGACCTGCATCCAGCGGGGCATTAACGAGCCGGCCGGGTCGCCCTTGACGGATATGCGCGTCGTCCACCTGCTGCGCAAATACAACCCGGCCGAATGGGGCGGGACCGAAACGGCCTTGCAACGGCTGTTTGTCGGCCTGCGCCAGCACGACGTGGATTCGGTGGTCTATTGCCCGCGCATTCCGCCGGGGTCGGGCGAGGATCCGTTGGCCCGGGCCGGCTGCGCGGTCCGGCGCTTCGACAGTTGCGTGCCGGTCTGGGGGTTGTCCCCGCGGCGGAAGGAGGAGATGATCGCTGTCGGCGGGAACCTCCTGTCGTTCAATCTGCCGGTGCGGTTGTGGCGGGAGGCCTCGGTGTCCGTGATTCACACGCACACGCTGGGCCGGCTGGGCGGGGCGGCGCTGCGGGTGGCCAAGTGCCGTCGCCTCCCGTTCGTGGTCACGATCCACGGTGGCGTGTTCGATCTGCCGGCGGTCTTGAAATCCGCCTACCGCGCCGCGCGCCGCGGCTGGGAATGGGGGCGGCTGTTTGGGTTCCTGTTTCAAGCCCGCCGGCTGTTTGTCGATGCCGACGCGATCCTGGCCTGCAACGCGATCGAGGCCGACGCCCTGCGCGCGCGGCACCCGGCCAAGCGCGTCCTGGTCCAGCCGCACGGCGTGCCGGCCGAGCGCTATCGCACCGACTGCCGGGCCGCCGCGCGCGCGGCCTTTCCGGCCCTGAGCGACCGCCGGCTGCTGTTGTGTGTCGGCCGGATCGACCCGGTCAAGAACCAGGGCTGGCTGATCGAGCAAGCGCCCGAGATTTTCCGGCGGCACCCGAGGGTACTTCTGGTCCTGGCCGGGGCATGCACCCAAGCGGATTACCTGGCAACGCTTCAGCAATCCTGTCGCGCGGGCGGCCTCCAGGATCGCGTGCTGTTCACCGGCGGATTGCCGCCCGAGGATCCGCGCCTGATCGGGCTGCTGCAAACCGCCGACGCGGTGGTGCTGCCTTCCCTCTCGGAGACGTTCGGTCTGGTGATTCTGGAGGCGTGGGCGGCGGGCCGGCCGGTGATCGCTCAGCGCACCTCCGGGGCGAGTGCGCTGATCCAGCCGGGCCAGAACGGCTGGCTGTTTGACCTGGCTCGGCCGGAGGACTTTCACGCCGCTGTCGATCAGGCCCTGGACCAACCGGCCCTCGCCACGCGCTACGGAGCGGCGGGCGCCGAGCGCGTCCGCCGCGATTTCGATACCGGCATGCTGGCGGGCAAGGCCAAGGCGCTGTACGCGGAATTGATCGAGGAGAAACATGCGCTACGTCATTCTGCGCGACGATGACACCAACGGCTTGACGCCGGTCGAGTGCCTGGAACGGCTCTACCGTCCGTTCCTGGAGCGGGGCCTGCCGGTGAACCTGGCAACCATCCCGAAGGTGCAAACCAACGTCCGCCTCCCTGACGGCCGGCCGGAAGGATTTCTCGGGGCGTGTGGTCCCGACGCGCGCGAGACGGTCGGCATTGATGAGAACCCCGAACTGGTGCGGTATCTCCAGCGGAACCCGGGCTACCAAGTGGTCCAGCACGGCTACCATCACTCGGTAGCGGAATTCGACAGCCACCGCCGGGCCGAAATCCGCGAACGGCTCGAACGCGGCACCGCGGTGCTTTTGCGCGCCGGCTTCCCGCGTCCGCGGACGTTTGTCGCGCCGTATGACAAGCTCTCGGCGGTCAGCCTGGCCGCGGCGTCGCGGCGATTCGCCATCATCTCGACCGGTTGGTTCGAGTGGCGGCGGCTGCCGGCCAGGTGGTGGCCGGCCTACCTGCTGAAAAAATTCCGCCACCGGGCGCATTGGCGCGTCGGCAACGTCATCCTGCTGTCGCATCCGGGTTGCCTGTTGTCCTTTCACCGGCCATGCGCGGCGATCCTGCCGGCGATCCAGGAGCAGGTCCGCCGCCGGCGATTGACCGTGCTGGTCACCCACTGGTGGGAATATTTCCGGGACGGGCGGCCGGACCAGGCCTTCATCGAGGTCCTGCACCGAACGGCGGCCTACCTGGCGGACCAATCGGACCTCCGCGTGATTGCGTTCGAGGATGTATTGTCCGGGCAAGTGCCGCTGAATTGAGCGCCAGCCGCGGGCGGTCAGGGAGTTGGCGGCCGGCCCTGCGGACCGCGGCTTGTCTCAAGCCGCAGCGACCCCCGGTTGCCAAAGACCTGAGCACAACCCACGACCGATTCCGTGCCGACGCGCTGCGAGTTGCGGACAACTCGAGGTCCAAATCCGCGAGACCCGTCGGAGCGGAGGTCTGAGGCGCGCCTCGTCGGGTTCCCGATTCACATGCCCATGATCTGGTAGCCGCAATCCACGTAGATGACCTGGCCGGTGACGGCGGCGGCCTGGTCGCTGGCCAGGAACGTGCCCGTGGCGCCCAATTCCTCCGGCAGCACGTTCCGCTTGAGCGGGGCGTGCGCCTCGTAATGCTTGAGCATGTCGGTGAAACCGGCGATGCCGCGCGCGGCCAGGGTGTTCACCGGCCCGGCGCTGATGCAATTGACCCGGATTCTGCGGGGCCCGAGATCGTAGGCCAGGTATCGCGCGCTGGCCTCCAGCGCCGCTTTGGCCACGCCCATGACGTTGTAATGCGGCACAACCTTTTGCGAGCCGTAGTAAGTCATCGCCAGGAGGCTGCCCCCCTCGGCCATCAGCGGCGCCGCCCCGCGCGCCAACGCGATGAGCGAATAAGCGCTCACATCATGGGCCACCCGGAAGGCCTCGCGGCTGGTGTTCAGAAAGGCCCCTTCGAGCGCGTCTTTGGGCGCGAAGGCCACCGAGTGGAGCAACAAATGCAGTTTGCCGAATTTCTCACCCACGACGGCGAAGACGCGCGCGATCTCCTCATCCCGCGTCACGTCGCACGGCAACAGCAGGGTGTCGGGGCCGAACGTGCCGGCCAGTTCCTCGACGTTTTCCTTGAGGCGCTCGCCCTGGTAGGTGAAGGCCAGGGTGGCGCCGGCCTGGTGCCAGGCCTGCGCGATGGCCCAGGCGATCGAGCGCTTGTTGGCGACGCCGAAGACGACGCCCAGTTTGCCAGTCAGCAGTGACATAGGATGGTGAGTTGACGTGCGCGCTTCAGCTTCATGGGCGCGCACCCGGATTGTTCACGACTAGACGCGGGAGGTTCAAGGATTTTCAGGGCGGCGACGCGGAGTGGGTCGATACCGCCGCCGGATTACCACCAGCCCGCCCAACCCCAGGACCAGCAACCCGGTCACGGCCCACAGCGCGCTATGGGCGTAGCCGGGAAAGAAATAGAGGGACGCGGCGCCGACGGCTGGTCCGCCGAAAATGCCAGTCCCGATGGCCGCCTCATGAATGCCGCCATGCTCGCTCTTGGCTTCGCCCACGTCCATCGAGTAAAACAGGGACGAGTAATAGATCAATCCGAGCGCGGCGCCGAAGACCACTTGCGCCAGCAGGATCAACTCGAGCGTGGGCGCCAGCAGCAGGGTGACGAAGCCCAGCACCATCAGGGTGTAGGCGGTGAAAAACCACCGGAGCCGGTAGTGCCAGCCAGGCCACCGCCAGAGCGCCACGAAGGATCCCAGCCGCGCGAAGAACCAGACCGAACAAAAGAAGCCGGCCGTCATGGTCGAGAGCCCGAGCCGTTGCGCCAGGCCCGGAATCACCGCGATCACCGTGTTGATCGCCACGTAGGCGAACGGGTTGGCCAGCCAGGCCATCCGCAGGAACATCCGGGCCCGCGCGATCGGCCGCGGGTTCAATTCCGGCGCGCGGGCGGTCGAGCGGACCGGGGTGGGCGCGCCCGGCGGTCGCGGTGCCGCCGGATGGCGTTCGAGCCAGAAGACCGTGAGGAACTGGACCAGGTGGATTGCGGCCGGCACGCCGAACAGGCCGGTCGCGCCCAGTTTCTCCAGCAGCGCGCCGCCGGTGAAATAGGCGATGGCGCTGCTGGCGGCCCAGACGATATTGTAGATGCCGATGCGGCGCGGAAGGCTCTGGGGAGATTCGTGCTCGCTGACCAGCGCCTCGAGGGTGGGCCAGGTGAAGCAGACCGAGACCGACCAGCCGAGCAGGACCAGCACTTCGCCGGCCGCGCTGGTCAACTGATGGCCCAGCCCCAGCATCGCTGCCAGGCCGCCAAACCCCAGCTTCAAGGCGGTGTGGTAGCCGAACCGTTGGGCAAACCGCCCGCCCAACCAGGCCGAAACCGTATAGACCAGACCGTTGAGCGCGCACAACGACAGGTTGTCGAGGTTGGTGAACCCAAACCGCGACCGCATAAAGAAGAACAGGTAGTTAAAGTAAAACGCGGTGGCGAAGGCGTTCAGCCCCTCCAGCACGAAGTAACCGGTCTTGGAGCGCGCGCGCGTCATCCTGGACCCCTTTCAGCGGGATTCCTGCCTGGCGGACCCGCTCAGGGCCGGGCGGACGATACCGCGAACCGGTTTGCGCAGCGCAGGGTCCTCCTGTTCTCGACACGCATCGAGTGTCGCCACGGTTCCTCGACCGTGCATCGGGACCATGAACCCGGCAGGGCGACGCCGTCCCGGCGCGCCGGCGTCAAATCCGCCAGCGGCGCGGCCGGAGGCCGCAGCCCTACCGAACAGCGGTTCATGGGAAGTCGCCTTGCGCGATGGCACATGCAACGGGACCATGAACCGCGCGCGATTGGACCGCGGCTTGTCCCAAGCCGCAGCGCGTGCCGGGCCGCTGCGGGTTGAGGACAACCCGCGGTCCGGTTCATGGGAAGTCGCCAGCATGTCGGCACGACGCATAGGTCACGGCGTGACGGCGGCGATCGACGGCTGGTCCTCGCGGCCGGCCAGTTCCGCGATCGCCTTTCGACAATACCAATTGACCGCCGGCGACAGGGCCGGGTCCAGGCTCTCCAGGTCGTCCGGCCCGCACCACCGGATCGCATGATGCTCGGCGGGGGACAAGGTGACCTGCCCGCCCTTCGGTCGCGCCCAATAAATCATGCCGATGTGTTCGTGGGAGCCGCTGATGCGGTGAATGTCCAGGAAACGCGGCGCGATGAGCGCGCGCGTGCCCGGACCGGTCGTCGGGGGACGTTCGCCGACCAATTCCACCTCCAGCCCGCTCTCCTCCCTGGCTTCGCGGAGGGCGGCCGCCTCCGGGTCTTCCTCGAGCTCGATGTGGCCGCCCAGCGGCAGCCACCGATTCAATTGGCGATGATGAACGAGCAGCACCTGGCCGGCGCGCACTACGAAGATCGCCACCGTGAAATCGATTTTCTCATGGAGATGCGGCACGCGCCCACTCTGGCCCACCGGGGTCCACCCGTCAACGCCCAGGCAGGCTCCTGGCGCGGCCGCCGCAAACTCAGCATCGGGCGCGGACGAAGTCGCGCACCACCTCCAGCTCCAGCTCACCCGCGATCGTATGATCTTTGACGAATTCGTGCCACTGGATGTGCAGCCCGGCGGCCTTGAGCAGGTTGACCTGCTCGCGGACCGCGGCAAACGGGATCAGCGGGTCGCGCGTGCCATGGGTGAGCAGCAGGTGTTGCTCGAACGCCCTCGGCGAGAGAGCCGCGAGCAGGCGCTCGGGCTCGTGGACATAACCGCTGATGCCAACCAGGCCGGCGAAGCGGTGGGGGTAGCGTAACCCGACATCGACCGTCATCAGACTGCCCTGCGAAAAACCGAACAGCACCGTCTCCTCGGTAGGGTAGCCTTGCGCCCGCTGGGCGTCCAGCAGCTCGAACAAAAGGGCGCGACTGCGCTCGATACCGGTGCCGGCGTCCCCTGAAAAATCGTACCACGAATAGCCGTCGAAGTAAGGGTCGGGGGCGTTCACCAGGAGATAACTCACTGCCGGCAGAGCCAGTGCGTCCGGCAGCCAGTGGTATCCCTCCATGCTATCGCCCAACCCATGAAGCACCACCATCAAGCGGCGGGAGGCGGCGGCGGCGGCGGGGATCAGTGCCTGTTCGAGCATGAGCTTGACGTGATTCCAGCGTGTTTCACGGTTCAAGGAATCTAGTGCCGCCGGAAGACGAGCCGGTGATCGACGCGACGGGTTTGATTGAATGCCAGCGCCGGGAGTTCGGTCAGGGTGGGCGATTCGGTCTCGCGCAGGATACCGCGGGCCAGCGCCTGAAAGGCGCGCCACCGCGGCCAGTCCAGGTCCGGGGCGTTGGCCACCTGGCGCAGCAGGCTGCGCCATTCGATGATCACCCGGTCAATGTCCCCCACCCCGCTCAGCTCGTTGACCCACGCCTGTTTGCTCAGGGGGTTCTTGTGAATCGCCGCCACGACCTGTTCGGCGCCGGCACCGTATTTGGGGGGCACGCCGTTTTCGAGGTAACCGGAAATGGTCTGCAGGCCGTAGAGTCGTTGGCAAGCCAACGTCAGGCGCCCGCCCCAGCGATTGTCCTCGCCGCAAAACCGGAAACTGGCCTCGAGGTTGGCCACGTCATAGATCAGCTCGGACAACGGATAGGTTTCATCTTCGAGCGCGGCCGCGATCGCGAGGCCGTCGCCTTGCGAGAAGAAGCTCACGACCCGGCCGCGGCGAGTGGGCACGCCCGCCGCGTCCACCAGCCCGAGCCGCCGCCAGAGCATCGCGGCGCCGGTCGCGGCCGGGAGGCTGCGGCAAATCGACCCCAACGCGCAGACGGCGCAATCCGGCGGCATGACCTCCCGCTCGAGCGGCCGCCACAGCGCAACGCCCGCCGCGTCCACCGGGACGCGCAAGGACTGCTTGGCCAGACTGACCAGCGCCACGATCTTGTGCTGTTGCGATTGGAAACGGACCACGGGTAATTGCTGCAGGGCGAGCTTCTGCTCGACCAGCGGGGCGATCTTGTCCCGCCACACGGACAGCGGCGCCTGGCGCCCGTTCCAGCGGGTTAACCGCCGAATCCACTTGACCAACACCACCCGGTCATCGTGGACGTGTTCGGCGACGGTGACGGCCCGGCCGTAAGTCTTGTCGCCGTCCAGCTCGGACAGCACCACCAGTTGCCCGGTGCCAACCTTTTCGAGCGCGGCCGGCGCCGAGAGCGCGGGGGCAAGCGCGAAGGCCGGCGGGGCGGACGCCGCTTCTGGCTGCTCTCCCCCGACCCGCGCGCCCCGCGGGAGTTGGACGAAGATTTCTCGCAACGGCCGCGCAACCGGCGTCGGGTAGTTTTCCCATGCGCCGCGGCTGCCGAGCATCTGGCGCACGTGCTTGCGGACGTGGCGGGCGCGTTCGGCGTCAGTCTTCAAGCCGCAGGGCGTGTCTGGGTGTTGGAGGGATGCCTCGACGCCGAGGGTGATGGGCTTGCTGGTGAAGAGGCGCCCCTGGATACGCACGGCCTCGGCAAACGGCTCGCGGGCACGCTGCGCGGCCGCCCACATCAACCCAAGCAGGGCGCTCCAGTCCACCATGCCGCTGCGGGCCAGGTGACAGGGATAGCCGTCGCGCAGGCGGATTTCATTGGCGGCCACCAGGACGTAGCCGGTCTCGTCGATCCCGCGCCGACCGGCCCGGCCGAACATCTGGAGGATTTCGTCGGCGCGAAGCGGGCGTTCCTGGTAATCGCGTCGGTAAGACTCCCCGGCCAGGGCGACACTGCGGAGGGAGAAGTTGATGCCGGCGGCCAGGCCCATGGTGGCCACCACGGCACGGAGTTGGCCGGCCTTGGCCAGCGGCTCGATCACCCCCGCGCGGGCCCCGTAGCTCAGGCCGCTGTGATGATAGGCCACGCGGCTCTTGAGCAACTTGGCCAGCGGCTCCCCGACAAGCTGCTTTTGCTCGGTGGTGAGCGTGAGCGGATTGGGCGTGGGCAACTGACGGGCGAGCTCGGCGGCCAGGGCTTCAGCGGCCTGGCGCCGGGGGGCGAAGATCAGGACCGGTCCCAAATCCTCGGCCAGGGCCTTGGCGACAAAGCGCGCCCAGTAACCGCGAATCTCGTCGGGGAGCCGGAAGTTCAAATGATTGGCATAGACCTCCTCCAGCGGCACCGGGCGCTGGTCGTATCGAATCAGAACCGCGTCGCGGCCCAGGCGTCGCAGCCATTTGACCACGTCGTGAGGATTGGCGACGCTGCCGCTGAGCAGCAGCAATTGGGTCTGAGGCGGAGCCAACGCCAGGGCCAGCTCGTAGTTCAATCCCCGATCCGGATCCCCCAGCATCTGGTACTCATCGACCACCAGCAGGGCGGGACCTTCGCCCTGGATCAACCGCTGCTTCTGGGTCTCGAGCGTGGCCACCAGGATCGGCGCCTCCAGATTCTCCGCCAGGTCACCCGTGGCAATCCCGGCGTCCCAGCCGCGGGCGCGCCACTCGGCCAGCTTATCATTGGCCAACGCGCGTGTCGGCACTGTGTAAATGGCCTGCCCGCGGTTCTTGCCCTGGTTGGACCATAACTCGAAGACCAGGGTCTTGCCGGCGCCCGTGGGGGCCTGGACGACGACATCCTGGCCGGCGCGCAGGGCGCTGACTGCCTCTTGCTGCCAGAGGTCGGGAACGGCGACCTGGTTGAGGGCCGGACTCAGTTGCTCGGCGAGCGTGATCACGTGGCAAAGATAATCGAATCCAGCGAATGTGAAACGGCGAAAGTGGGCGCGGGCTCGATCTCGAACTTTGCTCTTCGCCGTCTTGGTGCTCGCGCAAGCCTCGAGCGCGCCTCACCGGGGTTGCCACCAGCGGTTGAACGCCGCCTCGCCCTCTTCCTCGGTCGAAATCCGCACCGCTCGCTCGACGCGCGTCACAAAGATCTTCCCGTCACCGGGATTGCCGGTCCAGGCGGCCCTCTGGATGAGGGTGACGACCTCGAACTCCAGTTCATCCGGACAAAACGTTTCCAACCGCACGTAGGGCGCCGAGCCCACCAGGTCCTGGATAATGCCCGTGCTGCCATTGACCGGGCGATGGGCACCAAAGCCGCGGATTTCCCAGAAACTCAGGCCGTCCAAGGCCTGCATCTTGTGGAGGGCCTGGAGCACCGCCGGGAGTCTCGGGGCCTTGATGTATGCTGTGATTTCCTTCACAAAGCACCAGACGCCCGGCACCCACCGCCGAGACCCCCAATCCAATAGATTTAATGTTGGGTTAATTTGACCTTAATCTCCACGTGT